>JBCDMB010000021.1 GCA_038744685.1 Verrucomicrobiota bacterium | reverse complement strand
GATGCAAAATGCGATTCTCACACAGAGGCGCAGGGCACGCGGAGCCACTATCCTGCAGTTGGATGGATTCTTCTTTCATTCCTTTCTTCGTGTCCTTTGTGCTCTTCGTGGTGAGGTCGAATTCATTTTTCTCTTCTGAACAGTGTTATGTAGGACACTCAGTTTCCCTTTTGCAGGAGACTTTGTCGTGGGTTGGATCTCCCGCAATAGCCTGTTGGCGCCGACCAGAATCGCCGTGAAACCCAATGAATAGTAGGTTCAGTGCTATCATGGCATGGGAAAGGATGCGGGTTCTTTTTGTTGCACGCAAGTTTTCGGTCTCCTGAAATTGGGCCATTCCACGGACCCTTTTCGAGAGAGAAAATTCCCAGTGTCGCAATTTTCGCTGTCCAAAAATTTCGGCTTCCCGAGACAGTTTCCCAAAGTGTTGAAGATTAGTTTGATGGGAAATTTCAGGTCAATTCTTGACTAGCCGACATCCGAAAATTGCGTCACTGAAAAGAGTTTGTTCTTGTTTAAGTGAACATTTGTTCATATTTTTTCTAGTGTCATGAAGATTGTGCGTTTTCCCCGTTGGGCCGAGGTATTGTCCGGGTGCGATCTGGCACCTTCTGAGAAAGAGGGGTTTGCCGTTACTATTCGTTGGTACCTGAGCTGGTGCCATCGGCGAGCGGTGGGCTGTTCGGTCGAGTCCGCGCGGGAATTTGTCGCATGGGCAAGAAAAGAAAAGGCGTCCGCCGAATGGAAGGTAGAACGCTGGAAGACGGCAATTCGCTGGTTTTTCATCAACGCGCACAACCAGACTAGACAGAAGATTTCGTCTTCGGATCTTTCATCGGAGAAACCCAATGGCGCAGACGCAGTCGGCTTTCGCCATGGGTCCGACAATGATACTTCCGCCGAGCGAATGTCTGGGAAAACGGATGACGAGAACCGAATTCTGGCAACCATGCGTCGACGCGGCATGGCACTCAAAACGGAACGCAGCTACTTGGGGCACTACTGCAACTTTCTCAAGCGAACAGGCTTGCGAAGCGGAGCGGAAATCAATGCCGCCCGCTTGAAGGAATATTTGGATTATTTGGCGATGGAGCGTGCGGTATCTTCTTCCACCCAGAAAGGAGCGCTGAACGCATTGGTTTTCATCGCGGAGAAGGTCTTTGGCCTCGAAGTGGGCGATATCGGTGAGTTCGTTCGGGCGAGGAACCACAAGCGGATCCCGGTCGTGATGAGCAAAGCGGAAACACGCTTGTTTTTCGCGGAATTGAAAGGGGACAAATCGCTGATGGCACGGCTCCAGTATGCCGCCGGGCTGCGGGTCTCGGAGTTGATGCGTTTGCGGGTCAAGGATCTCGATTTCGAACGCAACCAGGTTGTGGTTCGAGCCGGAAAAGGGGGCAAAGACCGGGTCACTCCTCTTTCCGGGAAGCTGGTGGATTCGTTGCAGTCGCACCTCGAACACGTGCGGGAGCTATTCGAAGCGGACTTAAAACGGGAAGATTTGGCGGGAGTCTACCTACCGGAGGCATTGGCACGACGACATTCGAAGGCCGGTTTCGATTGGAGGTGGCAATGGCTCTGGCCCAGCCGCGAAATCTCACGGGACCCCCGTAGTGGGTTGAAGCGGCGGCATCATGTTTTGGACAAGGCTTACCAAAGAGCGGTTTCCGATGCTGCAAACCGGGCCGGGCTCAGCAAAAGGGTGACCAGCCACACGTTGCGGCATTCTTTCGCCACCCATCTCTTGGAAGACGGGGTGGATATCCGCACCGTTCAGGATTTGCTGGGGCACAAGAGCGTGGAAACTACGCAAATTTACTTGCACGTCATGCAAAAGCCGGGTGCAGGGGTGCGCAGTCCATTGGATAGCCTGTAGCAAATTTGCGCTTCATTTACGGGCATTTCGATCAAACAAGCGATAAAGTCATAGTGGTTTCGAAATCGAAATCGGCATCGAAATCTCTATCAGAAGGAACCGATGGGCGATTCAGATTTCGATTTCGACGCAGTAACAAAACTCCACCCGATCTTTATTCCTCAAACGGATTGATCGCTACCACGTCTCCATAACTCTGGCCGCTATTCAGGTCCTCCGTGTAGAGAGTCGTGCTCTTGCAACGTTGGGCGGCTGCTATTACCAGGCTGTCCCAGTAGCTACAAAGGAAGTTCTTGTGGTTTAAAATTGCTCGGCGGATAATACCGAATTCAGGAAGGTTTGACAGTTATGGTGCAGCCCAGAATCGAAGCAGCGCAAGGCGCAGGGATCGGATTCGTATCGAGATACGTTCCGATTCCTGCAACGCCGCGACCTTCGATTCTGGGCGCATCCCTATGGGACGGGCGGGAAAAGAGCCTGAGCAGCGTTAGCCCGATTGATACGGGTCGCAGCCCGCATCCAACCGGGCCGCCTTGCTCAGACTCTTTTCCCATCCCGCCATAACTATCAAACTTTCCTGAATTCGGTATAAGGGGGAAGTCTACGTCGAGGATATGCAAGCCTCCGAGGCTCTTAAGAATCGTTTCCGCCTCATCGGCTGTCAGTAGCTTTTTCCGAATCACTGTCGCATGGAAAAACTCCCCCAAGACTTGCACCGAGCTATGGGCATTGCCAGCAGAGATCGACTCGAGAAGGAGCTTCTGCGCCCGCTCCTGCTTAACCGGCTGGGAACTGTCGTAGGCGTTGTAGTATCGAAGAAAACCTCATTCATATAGGTCGTCCCGACTCCAATCAGCACCTCCCATAGGTTTACTCAAACGAGCAAACGATTCTCGAAGATCTCTAGCTTGTTGCTGACGGGAGGCCTCTTCACTGGAAGCGACCTGAGTCAAGTAGTCACGCACCATCGCCGTGAGACTGGTCTCCCGTTCCAACGCAATTTTCCGCACCCGCTTCACCGTGGCATCATCGAGGCTCAAAGTAATATTACCCATAATACGTGTGAAACATAATCAGTATGATTTTGCCTGAAAGCCAGAATCTTGCCTGTGCGATCAAAATGACTCTTTCCCGTGCCGTACCGTCAAAGCAAGTATCCCGAACACGAGGAGCGAGACAACGCTCATTGCGATGCCTGCCTTGAGGTAGGGCGGAAAGTAATGAAGCTCGATTTGATGCTCGCCCGCTGGTAGCGCTAAGCCTCGAAAGCCGAAGTGTACGGAGAGGAAGGGTGCCTTTTCACCGTTCACCTTTGCGGTCCAGCCTTCGTTGTTGGGGATGGAGAGGAAGACGATCCCCGGTTGATCGAGGGTGATGCTCCCGTTGAACTGATTCTGCCCGATCTCCTGCCATTCAACTGAAATCTCAGAGAGCGACTGAGCGAGTTCTTCGTAAATCGCAAAAGCCTCTTGGCTGTCTGGCTGGACGGTAGCTTCTTCGATTCGCTTCAGCTCCTCGTCCGAAAGCACTGGAAAGTTTGCTACCAGCGGAGAATCTCCCGAGACCACCGCAGCGGCAAACGCCACAAAATCCCGCGTAGCCGCGGGCAGCTTCCGTAAACGTTCTTCGCTAATGGTATGTAAGTAGACGGATCCGAGCGGAATGAAATTCTCGTTTTCCGAAATCAGGGCGTCGCCCGCTCTACCCCAGGGCTGATAGTCGGGCGGTGGGCCGCGGTCACCCCATTCCCTCGCAATGAAGTACTTCGTCGAAAGCAGAGTGGCCAGAAGGAAGCGTTCTCCCGTCCCTATCACATATCCGGACCCGTGACCCGGAACGAGATAATCAACCTCAAAGCCATCCGGACCGAGGAAGGCCAGATAGCCTCCCGCGTTGAACGAGTAGTAGGAGCTCAGGCCGGCGTATCCCTGCCCAAGTGGATCATTGAGATGGGCGGAGACGTTTCCTTTCTCGATCCGGTAGAAGCTCTCGTCCGCTTCCTCGATCATTCGAACTGCCTGGAGAGAATCGTCAAAATAGTAGGCTCCCGTATCCATCGAGTCCCCCCGAAGTGCCTGCCGGTCCTGAGCGGTCTTAGACGAAAATTGGATAACCTCCGTGGCGATCATGAGTGGTAACAACAGTAATCCGTAGGAACGGTATTGCCGGGAACGAAGAAGCAAGAGAGCCACGGTGTAAGCGATCAAAAGAATAATTACCTGCCGGTAGACTCGGTAACCCTCCTCAACCCTCAGATGCTCGAGAATAAAAGCGTTATTCCTGAGTAGATAAAGTGCCACCAGAAAGCACGCTAGGGTGACCCCGAGGAGCCACAGATTCAGACGGCGACGCCGAATCAGACCATCGAGAGCAAGGGCTCCTGCCCCTGCGACAAACACCGGAATCCAGAACGAGGAGGTTTTATAGTAGATCCCGGAAAAGGCATTGAGGAAGTAGCGAACGTAGGGGACGAACAGGTAAAGCAACATAGCCACGAGAACGATGCCAAGCACGACCCTAACGCGGGTTCCACGACCGACGAATGCCTGCGGAAGAAGAAGAAGCATAAGCGTTCCGGCGTAGAGATGGGGTCCTTCAAGATAGTTGCGCCATCCGGAGTAGAAGTTCCCCCGTCCGAAGAGATCCGCCGCAAAGAGCCCATAAACACTCGCAAGCCACTCTTCCGCTTCGTTCCAAGAAAAGAGCGAACTGGTCGCAAACGCAGCGATGTTTGACTCGTCCCCGGACACCCGCGGACTCGAGATTAGCTCATAGAGCACCGGAAGTAGAAAGGCACCCGCCAACCCTAGCCCAAGAATATAGCAGCCACCGAGACGGAGTAGGTGGCGTCCCGTTTCCCTCACCGAAAAGCCCCCGTCCATCCAGATCCGGAGTAACGCGTAGCCGAAGAAAACCCACGACCACACGTAGCTGTGATAGACGCTGCGGATCACCATAAAGAGAATCGCGAGTGGGATCAGCTGCCAGATCCGTTTTCGCAGGTAACACTCGAAAGCGAACAGTGCGAAAGCCACCATGACGACCTCGGTCGCGTAGTGGGTCCAGTTCCCACGGATGACCATATGTGCGGAGAAGGCCAGGAAAAGCGCTCCCGCCGCCGAAGCGAACTTGCCCATTCCCAGCAGCCGAAACCATGCGAGAAAGAGAAGGCCTGCAAGGATCGTCTTCGTGAACTGCATCCAGCCAAGACCGAAGGCAAGCTTCTCGGGGGGCAGCAGATACAAAAGAAACAGGAACGGCTCTCCGACCCAGCTGAAGATCCCTTGCCCTACCCCGATACTGAATGACCAAAGCGGCCATCCTTCGGTCCGCAGATAATCGGAAAGATTGAGGAAGATCGGCCAGAAGACGTCCACCGAATCGGTGGCCACATCCTTGAAGAGATAGAGCTTCTGAAAAACGAGGTAAGGCTCATAGACCGCAAACCCAATCGCAGCGAGTGCCGCAACGAAACCCACTCCCCACAAACGGTTCCACAACGGCGTTGACGGCCCACCCAATCGCTCCAACCAGCCCGACTGCACGCAGCGCCCCGCTAAGAAAATCAGCCCGGCAACAAGCACGTAGAGGAGTAAACGCCCCCCTCGCAGCAGCCAAAGAGTTTCCTCATCGAGAGTGTTCCGCCATTCTTCCCGCACGACCGGAAGGACGAGATAAGGGTCGATCCCATCGGTCTGTAGAATCCAATCGGACCCAGAAGCCTCAAGTCCCGCGACGAAATCATTTACCTCGGCTCGGGCAACTACCGAAGGCCCATCCATCGAGAACAAGGGAAAGAACCGGTAAGCAAACTCGTAGCCAAAGAGAATCGGGCCCAAGCGATACTCCCGCTGCCCTCCCCCTACGTCGAAGCGAACAGCCCGCAGCTTTTGCCAACCCGGTAGCTCAAACTCCACTTGCAACTCTGCATTCGTTTGATGGGCCAACTCGATGTCAGAGTGGTACTCAAAGAACGAGCCCGGACCGGGAAACCCATAGCGATGGTAAAGCTGGAGGAGCGACTGCTCCTCGTTTCCATAAAGCGGAATGACGACACGGTTGGGGGCGGGCTGCCAGAAGAGGGTTCCGACAACGCCCACCACCAAAACAACAAGGGCCACTAAATTCCATGAATTCGCGGCCCTTAGCTTTCTGAGGAATTCACTCACTGCATCAACTCTTTGCGAAAGGCTTTGACTGCGCGATAAATTCTTTTGCCGAGAGAGGGACGGGAACGACCAAAGCGATGCACCACATCCACCCCTGATCGAACAAACTCAGGACCGTAGGAATAGATGGGAACTCCTTCCCGACTCAACTCCATCCTCTCCATCTCCTCGGGACGACTTCCCCGACTCGGCGACTCGTGGTGGATCACCCGGACCGTCGGATCGATCAGAATGCGCCAATCGCTCTCGCGAAACCGCCCACCCAACAGAGCATCCCCAAAACCGTTCGGGCAAAGCACCTCATCCAAGCGACCCACTTCTTCAAAGACCGATCGCCGGACTAACGCGCATGCGAAGGTAAGGGCGTCTACTTCCCGAAACACGAGTGGTAGATGATCCGGGTGCCGAACGACCTCAGGCCCCAGCGCACCAAACCGAATCCCAGCGGCCTGAAGGTTTCCGTCCGGATAGTGGAGTGCTCCTCCGACCATCCCCACTCCCGCCCATTCAAGAAATCCCTGCAACCGCGCCAGATCGTCAGGTCCCGTAAACTCAACGTCATTGTTGAGAAACAGGAGGTGCGGTTCATCGATTCGAGCAAGCGCCAGATTGTTCAGACGGGCAAAGTTGAAGGACCCTTCTTCCTGAAGCCACAGCACCCCCTGATCGACAAAGAGTGAATCGGCTAAAGTGCGGAGGCGTTGAGCGATCGCCGGATTGGAACCGTTGTCGACTGCAACCAAACGAATCCGTGAGGCATTCGCCTGACCTGCCAAACTTCGAAAAGTCGCCGATGTCAGCTCTTCCTGATCCCGAAACGGAACAATTGCGGCAATCCTCTCGTCGGAAGATGGCGGCGTCGGAATGCCCGAGCCGAGGGAAGGGTCGTACCGCCAGTCGCTGAGATGAATCCCGCTCCCTTCCCCGTAGGCAATCAGTGCGTCCCGCAAGCTCTCCTCGGGCTCTTCGACAGACTGTGCAACCGGTTCACCGCGAGCGCAGGGCAGAACGGTCAACGCAAGCGGAGTCCTTTCGATCCGCGATCCTGTCGCCAATGCAGTGATCGCGGCCCGCCAGGACGCGCCCGTGGAGAGAAGTGACTTTTGCTGCACCATCTTGTTCCACAACGATCCGCGGATCCAGAACGAGCTACTCATCCCAGAACGGCCAAAGACTGAAAGCTTCTCCGCACCCGAATGAAAGCGAACGGCGTGAGGTCCACCTGTAGACTCGTCGGAAAGGGTCTCAAAAAAGCCAAACAAGTCTGCCAGATTGGTTACCGTCTCTTTCAGCAAGGTGAACAATGCTGTAGGGTGAAGGACATTGTTGGGAGCCAGAAAGAACAACCATGAGTCATCGCCCACGGTAAATACTTCTTCACGGTCATCCACCCAGTCCACTCGGCCGCTGAGTCCGTTCTTGTCGAAAATACTCATGAGCACCGACTCGCAAAAACTTTCGGGCGCATCAACAACGACCCGAAACGTCGGAATACTTTGGACTGCGAGTGACGCCACCGTCTCCTCAATCCAGATAAGGTTCGAAGGGTCCGGGCGCCAGTAGACCACTACCTCCCGCGTACCCCAAAACTCAGGACCCACCTCTTCCTGCCAGCGCAAGGTCGGCTCAAGACCAGATGCTTCTACCGGTGCGCCGGGAAGCAACGTCCACTGCCAGTCCCGCAATGTTGGTGACTCCGTCAATGGTTGACGAGAGGGTCTTTCCTTGTGGTCGTTTGCCGTCATCGCGAAGAGCCCTCACTCCCCTTTTTCTCAAACAGTTTCGCGATTGGACGGGTCAGCCGATAGCTCAGCGATGATTGGATTGCGCGCCTTTTACTGATCTCACTTTCGAGCTCCGCTTTCACATGGGAGAGTTCCAACCGTAACCCACGGGCCATTTCGGTTGTTTGATTGACCTCAGTGGCTGCCTCTCCGAGACGCTTCAGTAGCTCCGTCCCGACCGCAGCCCCGCGGCAGACCGTAAAGTGCATCCGTAGACCGTGAGCATTCAATAGTTCTTCTGTATTCCTGAGGCTGATACGCATGTGGGGATCTCCACCGAGAAAGAAGAAACCGACACCACCCTCTTCAGGAGACAGCGGAACGGAGAAGGACGGGTCCGATACCGTATAATCCTCCGGCGAAAGAGTCCGAAAGTCTTCCCCCTCACCATCCAGGAGTTCGATAGAGCGCAGAAGAAACTCTCCAATTCCATCAAAGGGGTCGAAGCGCAGATCCTCGCTACCGACACCCGCACTCCCCCAATGGAATGTGACCGAAGCGTCTCCCTCTTCGGGAACAGGTTCAGGCGCAACAAGCACACGCTCCTTGCCGTCAGTAAAAATTCTTAGCTCGGCACTACCACCGGACGCAAAAAGGGACCGCCAATCCAACCGCTCCAAGTGAGCCTCGAAGAGCAGTCGAATATTTTTCCCGTAGATTTCTGAATGAAACCGGTAGATCGTAGTGAAGGCCTCCAAAATTCTTTCGCGGGAGGCAGAGAAGCTAACATCTCTCGACCCTTCATGCTGCCGGTAGTCGAAAAGAACTTCATCCACATACGCGACTTTGCACCCTTGTTCGACGAGAGAGATCCAAAACTCAAAATCTTCCCAGCCGAATTTCATCTCCTCACGAAATCCGCCGACTTTCTCCCAATCTGCTTTCCGGAAAAGCGCAGTAGCAAAGATACTCGGTTCGAGGAGGAACTCAGGAAACTTAAACGGCGAATGCGACGACTCACCCTCCTTGGCTCCAAAGTAGGCCGCACGCCCGTAGACGATCCCGACCTCCGGGTCTGCTTCGAGACGAGGAACCGTTTGCGAGAGAAATTCCGGTCGCAGTCGATCATCTGCATCCACGCAGAGCAGGTAAGGCCCGGCAGCCGCTTGAATACCCGTGTTGCGAGCTGCGGCCGGACCTCCATTCTCACGGGAAAGGACTTTTAGGTTCGGCTCGCTCTGCAGCTCATCCAGAACCCTGCGGGTCTGAGAATCAGTCGAGCCATCATCAACCACGATCACCTCCGTCGCCGATACCTCCTGTCGCAACACCGATTCGATAGCCTCCCGCAAGTAGGCTCCATGATTAAAACAGGGAATGATAACAGAAACTGAACTAAAGGGCACTTCGATTGACCTCCTTCCACTCCCAATTGCGCGGCACATTGCTATCCAGCTGCAAGGAAAATGCACCCTCCGCCACGGTAAGATTGGGATTCGATCCCGGATCACCGGCTCGGACTTCCGGATACCGTTCACACAACTCCACGGACTCATTCATTTCGTTCCAAGACGGAACGGAGCCGCGAATCCTTAGATGGGGAGTGAGGATGTTCTTTAAGCCCTGCCTTTCAAGAGTCAGGCAAAACGCAGCGACCCGATAGGTCCACGATGTAAAGGGCTCTGCCACCTTCCAATAGTTTACCCATAACTCGCGACGGACGGCAAAGCACACACGCCCCGGAACAAGCAGATTCTGCGGAAGAATCTCCCGTCGTCCCATTCCTTCGAAGTCAGGTTTCAAGTCGCGAAAGATCGACTCAACGATCCCATCCGGATTTACCAGAAGACCCGCCTCAGCCAAGCCGCCGTCTGCATCCTCAAGAGCCGGAGCGACACAACCCATCCCACGGAGCGAAGCCCAACCCGCAAGCTTCTGCAGAACTGAATCCTCCCATTCGTAGTCACCTGACGTCACAATCAGAACGTCTTCGGATAAATCTCCTGCGGTCGCAGCCAACTCCTCAGGATCACCAACGCGGTAACCCTCATACGTCGGCGGATGACAAATCCAATACATCCCGGCGATCAGCTCCCAGCTACCCTCCCTGGACCATGGCACCGCTTCTTCCAGCGACCTGCGAGAGGCATCAACCGAGTAACTTTTCTCGCCAACGTTGGCCGCAGACGACCCTTCGATCACCCTCCACCGGTAAAGCACCTCTGGGATATGAGCGATCTGGTCCCCTGACAGACGCTTTCCAAGGCGCAGAAAAAGATCCCAGTCCTGGCTTCCTTCCATGCCCTTACGAAATCCACCAACTGAGCGAACCGCCTCGGTGCGCATGACCGAAAAGTGGCAGATGTAGTTCTGCGAGTAGAGAAAGAGTGGATTCCAGTCTGGTTTGAAATAAGGTCCGAGCGGACGTCCTTTCTCATCGATCTTATCTTCGTCACTGTAGAAGAAATGGACCTCAGGCTTCCGGTTCATTGCAAGAACCGTCCTCGCCAAACTTTCCAGTCGCAAAACATCGTCGTGGTCGAGCAACGCTATCCAGTCGCCCGTGGCCATTTCCAATGCGGTGTTGCTGGCCTCGGAAATATGGCCGTTGGTCTCGCGAAAGGAGACCCGGATCCGATTATCCTCAGCCGCCATTCGACGCAGCAATTTCTTGGTAGCACCGCGGGTTGAAGCGTCGTCTGCAATACACAACTCCCAGTTCGGATAGAGCTGTCGTTGCACCGATTGGATTGCCTCCCGCAATAGCCGCGGTTTGGTATTGTAGGTCGGCAGCAACACGGAAATCTTCGGCTGGATCGGGAGGCTCCTCACGGTCTCACCCAGTTTCCGCCTCTCCTCTTTAGTAGGCTCGTTCCTCGAAAGAAAGAAGCCGTAGTCCCGAGCGTAAGGATCAGGAGGTCGTGGTGCTGTGTTGAGTAGAAGAAAACGTCCAACCACAGTCTCCTTCCCGTCCTCCCAAATTGCGGTCGCGGTCACCCACTTGAAACCCTTTCCTGTGCGGAAGAGTTTTCGGAACCGAACCTTTCCATCATCTTTCCCGCCACCACGCCCCGAGACACGCAAACACTCCAACATACGGTTTCCCAGTTTCAGTTGAACGGACAAAGGAGGATTGCCATTCTCATCGAAACCAGCACCTTCGAAAGCCGCATTTCGGGTGACCCATTGAAAACAGCGGAGACTTGGCTTGATAACGGTGAATGTCTTCATCGTGAAACCGTAGGAAGAGGGTCTATTCCTCGAAAGGTAGGAAGAAGACTCACTCCGCGATAGTCGGTCACCAAAAGAGATCTTAGAGTCTCAACCCGTAACATCCCGCCATAAGGCGGATGACTACCCGAATAGGAGTTCAGAGGCCCAATTAGGTCATCGGCCTCACGGCCGATGCTTCTGGAAGCTGTATCTCGAATTCCCAACTGATTCCCAGTCGACGCGCAAAGCCTCTTCCTACAAAAAGACACTCATGTGCCCAAATTCTTGTGACAAACTCACAGGCATCTTCGAACGGTCAACGAACCGCTCATATCCGAGCTTTCACCGCCCGGTTCCACAGCAATCCGAGCGCAAACGCGATGAAACCTAACAAGAGCGCACTGACCATTCGGAGTAACAACCACCAAGCCGGGGCACTTCCGTCGTAACCCTCCCAGACTCCGAACGGATCCATGTCACCTTCCGCCACCTCGATTCGGAACCCATAGTCTGTTGAAGAACCTCTTGCTACCCCAGACCAATTAGCGTCTTCCGGTGCAAGTGTGCCGGATCTTCCCAACCACGGCTCTCTCCAGGATATCGATTCGATTATTATCACGCCATCCCTGTCCAAAGGATCGAGACGAATACTTTTCGGAAGAGAAGAAGGCAAAAGAACAGAAGCCGTAAATCGCTCGCTAGCAGGAACACCTGTGTTCGCCCCCTCGTCTTCCGAGAAACCTTTTCCAGAGTCCACATACCATTTGAGGACTCCTCCGTTCTCGGCAGAAAGGGTTACGTCCCATCGCGTCCAACCTGTCCAAATTCCACTCCAGGTCCAACCGATGAACGCAAAGAGCAAGCCGAGGATCACCGGACCCGTAAGCACCCTTTTCATTTCGTATTCCCTGCGAATCCATCTGCAAGCGGCCCCAACTCCGTCGCTTCCAGTGGTTCGTCATGAAGATCATACTTTTCCCTAATACGGGCCACCTCCTCCGGCAACTCCGAGCTTGTCCCCTTGCTACTGTGTTCGAGTCCCTTCGGGTTGAGGTAATAGAGCCCAAGAATCTCTCCAACCTTCTTCATCGCGACAAAGGGGCTAATGCGCAGCCAAAACTCCCAATCCCCCGCGGAACGAAAGGTTGGATCGAAGAGACCATACTCTCGATGCAACGACCAACGCCATACCGGTTGCGGGCCGATTACGCATCTTCTTCGTAGAATCGCAGGATCATACTCCGGCCAGTTCCACCTTTCCGTCGCAGAGTTCTCGGCAAAAGACTCGTGAGGCTTCCGGGTAACCAACTGGTCAGCGAAAACCAGCCCCAGCTGCGGGTTCTTCTCCAGTTCGTCTACCAATCGTTTGAGACCATCAGGATGGTGTCTATCATCACAGTTGGCACTGGTCAGATAACGGCCAGCGGCCAGCTCAATCCCTTGATTCCACGCCCCGTAAAGACTCTCTTTCGAGGAGAGACGATGATAGATAATGTTTTTTGGAAAACGTCTCTGAAACTCTGCAATAACGACCCTCTCGTTACTTGGCGAGTCGGCATCAATGACGATAACTTCCATGTCTCTCAATTGGAAGAGAGACTGTTGAACGAGATCCTCGAGACACCCCTCAATCCAATCCTCTGCATCATAGACCGAAACCAAAGCGCTGAGTAGCGGGCGACGAGTCAATCTACGAAAAACTCGGCCCAACTGGGATGGTCTTTTAATCGAGTGATCCTGACTCACGGAGTGTTCTCGATGAGAGGTCGAACTGCTCAAGGTGCATTCAGAGTCTGTAGCATCACGCCGTGAGGCGGATGAAAAAGCCTTTCTCGAGACTTGTAGGACGTATCAATTCATCGGTCTCACGACCGATGCTACGAGATAGTTTCAATCTCATATCGCTACTCTTCCCGGGGCTTCTCCGTCCGAATCTCCAACATCGGCAAGCCGATCATCCCGGTCGTATCGCTCTTGGTGTAAGAACGTAAGACTACTGCATCATGAAGCCAGTGCTGCATCTCGTGTTCGGTCTGGGTGCCTGTGGCAACTGTAGCGTTCATTACATAATCTCCCGCCCGCAGGATCGGCATTTGAAAGAAAAAGCGCGCCTGTAGTTCTTCTCCTTTGGCCATTGGCCACGACTGCCCCCGGGTGGTGAGAAACGTATTGTCGCCAAACAACACCTGCCCGCTTGGATCCTTGATTCCAAATCCAATCATCGGGTTATCCACTGAAGCGTGGGCACGTACCCGAACCCTTGCTTCAACTTTCTCACCCCCAACGATCCATCCCAACGGCCTGCCTTCCTGATCGAAGAGACGCGCGTCGACTACCTCCACTTTCCGCTCGCCAAATGAGTCCCCATTCGGGTTGAAAGCAAAGACCTCAATGTCGTTCCGGTATTGAGAAAAATTGAGGAAAGAAAGACGCTGGTCATGGATTTCCTCGCCCAAAATCTGCTCGTTCTCAGCGGGAGGAACCCTCTCTATCGAAGGTGACTTCTCCTCCTGCTGAGAATTCTGCAGATCACTTGTCCCAGTTCCATCATTACCCGCATAGAACTCGGAAAAGTAGGACTCGGTGACATCCTTGGGAACTCCACGCATCCGCACATTCCCCTGATCCAACCACAAGGCCTGATCGCAAAGGCGATTGATCGAGGGAAGGTCATGACTGACAAAAAGGAGAACGCCATTCTCCTGAAACTTCTTAAGAAACCGCATGCACTTCTGCACAAAAAACACGTCTCCCACCGCCAGAGCTTCGTCCACAATGAGAATATCGGCATCGACATGGACGATCACCGCAAAAGCGAGCCGAACATACATCCCGCTGGAATAGGTTTTGACCGGCTGATCCATAAATTCGCCAATATCCGCAAAGGCGGCGATATCGTCAAAACGCTCGTCAACGACCTTCCGTGAGATTCCAAGAATCGAGGCGTTCATGTATACATTCTCCCGTCCCGTAAATTCTGGATTGAAACCGGATCCCAGCTCAAGAAGCGCAGCAACCCTTCCAGAGAGGGCAACTTCTCCTGAGGTTGGAGTCAGCGTTCCCGCAATAATTTGCAGCAACGTGCTCTTACCCGAACCGTTTCTGCCGAGAATCCCGAAGCTCGTTCCCCGTGCGATATCGAATGATACCTGCCGCAACGCGTAGAAGTCCCGATAGTAGCGAGCGGCCTTTCTCTGCAAGGCGCGCCTAAACCCCGTCTCACCGGGAATACTCTTTGCCACCGAATTCAGCAGGGGAGATTTCAACCGGTCCAAAGGATTCTCCCAAACCCGATATGCTTTCGTCAAATTACGGACAGAAACCACTAATTCTGAATCATTCATCCACTACCCTACTACCAGTGGCCTAAAGAACATCCGCGAAGCCCTTACGAAGCTTGTGGAAGGTAAAGTACCCTACCAAGAGAACCGCAATCGATGTCACGTATGCATAAAGAACCGGCTCGAGGTGAAGCGGCTCCTGCCACAAAACAACTCTTCGCGCCTGTTCAACAATGTGTGCGAGTGGGTTGAATTTCAGGATGGGATAAAGACCGGCAACGATGGCTCGATCAATCGGGTAGAAAACCGCACTTCCGTACATGAGAGCAAGAGTGAGGAACTGCATGAGCTGACCGATATCGCGCACGAACACTCCTATTGCGGAGAAAAACCAACCGATTCCCAGAGAGAAAAAGACGACCGGAAGGATAATTATCGGAAGATAGAGCGCCATCCAGGTCAGTTCCCTTCCAAAGACGATGATCCCAAGAAAGACGAGGCAGAGGCTGATGAAAAAACTGTAGATCGAGGCACCCACCGTAGCCACCGGAAGAATTTCGAGAGGAAACACGACCTTCTTAACGATATTGGTATTTGCCAGAATGATTGTCGTCGAGACCCCCATCACTTCTGCGATGAGCTGGAAGATCGTTAGGCTAAGAAATACCCCCAACGCATAGTCCAGAGCAGTCTCTGTTGGGTCGCCCGCGTCATAACGCCCGTTGAAGATGACGCCAAAAACAAAAGAGTAGAGTGACATCATCAGGAGAGGATTCAGCACCATCCAAAATACACCAAGGTAGCTGCCTTTGTGCCGTGCACTGATATTCCGAACCGTGAATTGCCAGAGAAGCAGTCGGTTTGCGTAGAGCCGGGGTAGTATATCCAACGGCCAAAACCTTGAGTCATTCTTCATGGATCGATTCGATAACGAGAATAGGTGTAAGGCACGGGCTGTGTAGGGAGTGTATCACTGTCAATCAAAACGTATTCAATTCCCCGATCGAAGAGCCAGCGCTTAACCATTAAGGACCGATCAATGTCAATCAATAGAGGGGTATCCATGGTTTCCCATTCTCCCAAAAGCTCTTGGATCCTTTGCGTAGCCTCCTGACTCGCTGAATGAGAGATTCGCACAATTCCAACGGCATTTCCAATGGCAAAGAACCCAGCTATCCCTACAACGAGCACTGGTAGCAAATAGGACCGACCCACTTGGAGGAAATATCTTTCGCCCGACTTCCCAAACTTGGCCCATGCAAGAAGTGTTTCGCTCATCAAAAGAAATGGCACTGCGTAAACGAACGGAACCCACCGCGCCCACCAACTCGGGACCAGAAAACAGATTAGCAAAATAGCGGCATAGAGAACCCATCGAAGAAACCTTCCCGGCACTCCCCGATGGCTGCCCGAAAGGATCCTCGCCAACACACACAGGAAAAAGACTCCAGAAAACAGAGGACCAAAACCTCCCGACTCATATCCGGGAAAAATCACTGTGCGAAAAGTGCTCCACTCCGAAGGATTCCAGGAGAGCGGCAGCTTCAAAGACTGACCTCGGTCCATCGCCGTTTCCTCAAAAAAAGATCTTAAAAACTGCTCAGGGCGGGAGAGACCAGTCACTGACTGCGGAACCCGAATGTCCATAGCCTGATCAAACTCGTTTGGTTTCAGAACAGCGGTTTCCACAAACTCCTTACCCCTAGACAATCGATCGCCATACCGTTCGATTCCCAACCAAACGCCAACAATTGCCAGCAGAAGAATTATGGACCCTGCGATCCATCCCTTCCGCTCTGCGAAGACAAACCGAAGCCAACTCGGATTCTTGACAATGACGGTCAAAACCAGAACTCCTCCGAGGACGGCGCCAAACGCCGGCCCGCTCCTCTTGGCAAAACAAAGGAGCACGAGGGCAGCAAAAGTTGCCAGCAACACCTGCCAACTCCAACGATACGAAAGGCTAAAAATGCCAAGGAGCAGCAATGTGGCAAAAACGGCTACGTCGAAGTCCATATAAAGTGTCCAAATCTGATAGAGGACGACAGGATTCGCTATAAGAAGAAAACCCACCGTAAAAGCGACTCCTGGAGAGAGCCCGGCATTTCTCAGCATCATTACCGATAAAACGAGAAAACCCACTACAAGGACGAATCGATACCCTTTGGCACCTTCAAAACCACCGGGGAGGTCCGCGAGAAGTGCGGCATTCGCATACATCCCGCAATAGGTGAACCAAGAGGGATTCAAAGACGGAGCCAGCCGGACAAACCCGTCTTCCGGCTGAGCCTGTATCCATCCGGGTTGAGGATTCACGGGGTTCCAACCCTCTCGTATAAGAAGCACTCCCTCCTGATGGGTCTCTACACTATCCCATCCAACATCAATGATCGAGGAGGCTGCGACGGATGCGACAAAGAGAATGATGGCGTGAGAAAAGAGAACCGGTATGATCCTGAAAACCCAAACTTTGAAATCTGAAACCTGAGATTTGAAATCTCCTTTCGGGATGACTGCCCCAACAACCGCACCCAACAGGTAAAGAGCCCACCACCAAAAGCCAAAGGTGAGGCCAACAACAAAGCCAAACCACGCACCTAGAACCAAAGCGAGTTGTGCAAAAAGGATCGAGAACCCAACGCGGAGAATCATCAGAAAATTTCCTCAGTAGTAATCAAACTACTCTGGAACTGAGAGCGAGTGTTCAGCGTTCGACGTTGAAAGCTAGGCGTTTGGCGTTCGCCATCTTCCGATTCTCATTGCTATCGACTTCCCCGCATGATCGATCCAATCGTCCGGATCAAGATCTGCAGGTCGAGGAGAACGGAAGCATTTTTGATGTAGTAGAGGTCAAACCCCAGTTTCTCCCTCACCTCCTCATCGCTTTCCGCATAGCCGTAGTTGATCTGCGCCCAACCAGTGAGACCCGGCTTTACCAATGAACGATAAGGATAAAACGGGACCCGTTTCTCCAGATCCTCCGCGACATCAAGCCACTCTGGCCTTGGCCCGATGAAGGACATGTCCCCTTTCAATATATTCCAAAATTGCGGAACTTCGTCGAGCCGACTTCGACGCAATAGGTAGCCAATTCTAGTCACGCGAAAATCGTGAAGACGGTCCGAATCCCGAGTCTCCTCTTCGCGCAGCACGGATATCGTTCGCAGTTTCCAAATCGAAAACGGCCTCTCCCTCAGTCCCACCCTTGTCTGACGGAAGAAAAGAGGCCGCCCTGTTTCCAACCAAATACAGACCAAAAATACGACAAGAAGGGGTATCGCTAAAACTAGTCCGATCCCTGCCAGAAGAATATCCGAAAGTCGCTTCCATCGATGGTAAACCGGATGAGTCAGGCGCAGATCCAGCTCAAGGAACCAGTTCGGCCCGACATCTGAACAATCTACCCAGTAGAAATAACGTTCGACAAACGCCCTCACATGGGAGACCTGAATTCCACTTTCCAAACACTCCATCCAGATTGGAACTGCATCAGAATCTCCCGACTGCTCGGGCACGACTACCTCATCGATTCGCAATTTTCGGCAAAGTTCCATCAGACGACTGCTCTCTATGGAGTCGTCAAAGGAATCGGGCAAATCCGCCACCCGAAAGGGTAATCCACTCTCTTCAATCCTCTTCCGCAAACCCTCTCTCTTCTCTCTTCCCAGCAGCAGAAGAATTCTGCGCCTACTCAGACCTTGAATGCGATAGAGCGCAATTCGGGCCAGTCCCATAACCAAACCCGCACAAATGAAGGCTTGAAGGGATACCGTTCGTCCGAGTTGCTGCAGTGCCAGTGCGTAAAGAATCACCACAGCAAGCAACATAGTGACTGCGAGGGCTGAAATTATTCGAAGGGTAACCGGCCAAAGCCTTTGCTGACGAAGTGGATCGTGCAATCCGTTGATATCCGCCACCAGTGCCAGAAGCACTCCGAACCCAAGCGCCGCCGGATAAGCACCGGGCTGGCCAGCGAAGGAAGATTCCCATCCAAGCGTCAGATCCGGGTTTAGCCAGTAAGCCAGCAGGATGGCCAAAAGACCCGCAGCAAAATCGATGACCAGCCACATCCTTCCACCAAAATACCAATCCGTTCGGCTCTGGACGCGTGATCCAGCCATAGCTTTTTCGTCAGGGCTCATGATCTGCAATTTTCCGGATCCCAGTCCGGATAGTGCGCCCGGTAGGCCATCAATGTCTTCGCGGTCGCCACTTCCTCAGAGAACTTTTCCTCAGCCATCAACCGATTTCGGGAACCCATTTCACGTCTCAAGTCTTTCGATTGAGCAGCCGCGCACATTTTCTTTGCAAGAAGATCGGGGTCTTTTTGATCGATCACCCAACCATTCTTCCCCTCTTCAACCGCTTCGGCGCAAGCCGGAATGTTGGTAGTGATCACCGGCTTACCGCATGCCTGGGCTTCCATGATGATCCTCGGTAGACCTTCTCCGTAGAAAGTTGGATGGACGAGGACATCCACCGATCTTAGAAGAGACGCCATGTCATCGACATTCCGTAGCCAATGAAAACCCGGTGTGGTTTCCCACTCTTCTACTTCCGAAAGAAGATAGGAATCCGGGTTCCCTTCGTCCGGTAATCCAGCAAGGTAAAACTCTGCCGACGGTCCGCTGTAGCGGCGGACTGCCTCGACAAAAAGACCAGCCCCCTTGTCCTTTAGGAGTCGACCCGCCACGAGAAAGCGGACGCTCCCCGATGAAGGATCCAAATGTTCGGACCCGCTCGGATGAAACTTCTCGATATCAACTCCACCCCCAGGAACACACTCGATCGAGAACCGCTTCTTTTCCCCAAGAATCTTCTCAACGGTTCTTTGATCGGCCGGATTCTCAACGAGGACCGGACCACAGCGAAGGCATCCGGCCAAAAGCGGTTCGAGCCCCATTCTCAGCAGTCGTCGAGACATTGAACTTCCCGCATAGATGAAGCCCATTCCGGTAACGGAGTGAATGACCTTCGGACCCGAACGCCCCGCAGCCATAGTTCCGGTGAGGATGGCTTCGAGCGTAAAGAAATGGACAAGATCGATCTTCTCTTGGCGGTAGATTCGTTTCAGATCCCGAACGGTTTCCCACTTTCGAATCGGATTATAGTTACGCCGCACGAGAGATACCGCCCGAAACTCCAGGCCCTCTTCTTCGAAGCTGGATGAATAGTCATCCAAAGGGGCAATGGCAATGACTCTAATCCCTCTCGCTTGGGCCGCTTTCAGTAGACCCATCCGGAAGTTCGCGAGATACCAGCTGGTATTCGCAAAGAAACCCATTGTCCGAGGCATTTTCACCGGGGAACCCTCGATCTCATTTCCCGACACTTCCAAAAGTACCGAAACAGAAACGCGAGGCCAACTCCCAGAAAGAGAGAAAAGGGTCCAAACCTAAGTCGGAAAAGGGAACCAATCGCAGGCACCGGATAGACTAAAACGACGACGAGAAGAAGTGATACCAGCAGCACGAAAATCAAGTTTCGGCTTCTCGTCAGAATCAGCCCGGAACCCGCTCCAACGAGTAAAAGATAACCCAGCAGCGTTTCAATGGCAGCTACCCTGCGCTGAAGACCACCCGTTGGACTCCTGGCTTCTCCTAACCAAGAGTTTGGAAATGGAGAGAAGAGTCCGATTAGAAGTGCGCGGGGTGCATAAGCTACTACCGATCCAACACTGTCGAATTTCCTTTCTCCATCCACAATGCTTCCAGCGTCCGGAAACATCCAAAGGAAAACCGTTCGGTTGTGGATCAGGCGGTGAAACGCACTGTCCACCGAGGACGGAAGCCAATCGGAGGTAATCCATGGAGTGGCTGGTGGAATGTAGTTTTCGTTCTCCTGAGAGGTCCATTGATCGGTAGAATTCGGGGCACTGCCTTCTTCGGATGAGTCTACCCTGACCACCCTGTCTTGGCTTACTTCCCCACCCTTTGTTCCTGCAAACGGAATCAATAGAACCGATCCGAGGAGAAGGCAGGCGAAGGATCCAAGAACCTGCGATCGTTGCCCCTTACCGCAGCGAATAAGCGAAGGTAGAACAACCAGTATAGAAGCAAGACCGATCGCAACGACTACCAGAGTCGTGCTATATCCTCGCATGGTAGCCATCAAAATACCTCCAGCAACCATCCCAACTAAACCGACTCCATAGAACCCGAGCCGGTTCGCCTTTAGAATGGTGACGCAGCCCAAGAGGAGAACAAATAGTCCAAGGCAGTAGATGCCATCTTTATGAAACTGCGTCACCCAAGTAAGCGTTGAAGGAAGGAACGAAAATGGAAGAACACCCGCGATTGACTCCCGGAACGAAAATCCCAGCTGATGAATCAGGTGAAACAGAACGACAGCAGATGCTCCATGGACAAAGGCATTGAACGGGAGCAACACGAGAGGTGACGCGCCCAGATAGTAGTAGAAGACTGCCATCACACCCACAGGTTGATTTGCCGACCAACCGGGGTTCCACTCCCATGCAGACCAACCTTCTTCTTTCATCGCGGAGGCCATAGAAACGGCCATTTCGTGGAAGCTGGCAGTATCCAATCCGGGGATCAGCCCAATCGATCCCAATAATCCGGGGTCGATTCTCGGCGCGATGACCAGCTGCACCAAAAGACCAGCTACTAACGAATATCCAGCAACGAGAAGGAAAATTGCCAATGAGAGTTCTGATCGATTTCTCATAGCTCCCCCTTCAACAGATGATCGTAGTGACGACGGTAGCCTTTCGCTGTCTCTGCAACGGAATAGTCTTTTGAGCGTTCTCGACCAAACATTCCGATCCGTCGACGATCCGCCGGGTTCTCGATGAGGTGTCGAATTGCGGCCGCCCAAACATCCACCTTCCCGGGGGGAAGAAGCTGTCCTGCTTTTCCATCTTTCCCAACCACTTCCGCCAAACCTGGAACATCCGAGGCGAGAACTGGCATCCCTGCCCCCATTGCTTCGGCAGCGACCAATCCAAATCCCTCCCAAAGAGAAGGTAAGAGAAAGACATCGTTTGCCCTGTAGTAGGGCACGGTATCTTTCGTATAGCCGACAAACGTTACCCGGTTTTCAACTCTAAGTTCAGAAGCCAAACTCTTCCACGAATCGAGCTCTTCCCCCTCTCCAACAATAGTGTATTCCCAATCCAATTGCGCGAGTGACGCGAGAGCGCGGATGGTCGTATCGAAGTTCTTTTTCTCAATCAATCGACCCATCGAAAGAAATCGAACTGGGTTCTGGCCGTTGCCGTCTCGTTCAATATCGAGAAGGGGTTCAAGCTCTACCCCATTCGGAACCGTGACCAGCTTTTGACTGAGATCTGGAATCCACTCTTCCATAGACTCTTGAACTCCTTCGCTGATGCAAAAGATCTGGTCGTATCCAGAGTATAAGAAACGGTCGAACACCTTACCAAAGGGAAGATTTCTGCGGCGGTTATGGGTATCGTGCTCCGTGGTGACTAAAAGAGGCCGCTTCGAGAGACCCCGGGCCGCCCACTTGGCGAAAAGCTGACTTTGGGTGAGGTGGGTATGGATCAGATTGATCGGCGCCTCCTGATCCATCTTGCGAAGGATATCCCTTAAAAGAAACAGCTCTTTCCATCGGGGAACTTTTTCACCGAAGGCAACTACCCGATCTGTATCCCTGTCATCGGGAGTCTCCATACTAACGATCCACGAGTCGATTCCGTCCGATAAGTGACAACGATGAATCAGTGGAACCATCACCTCCGCACCGCCTCCGATCAAACGGTTGATGACGTGAACCACCCTCATCCCGGACGATCTACAAACTGCTTTCCCACTCTCTCAAAAAACTCAAAAGCTTCTCCGCATTTTGATCCCAATCGAAAGCGACTCTCGCCCATGCCCGAGCCTTTTCGGCCTGGGCCTTTCTTACATCGCCATTCATTTCCAAGGCCGCCTGCAGCGCATCCTTGAAAGACTCTACCGAGTCACTTTTCGAGACGACCATCGAATCAAGAGGGAAACCATCCATCCCGGGAAGTAATGTGGTCACAACCAAACGACCGGACACGAGATACTCACCGAGTTTCGATGGAAAGAGGTAGCGGGCTTCCGGAAGATCAATGAGGTGGGGGTTGACCAGAATATCGGCCTCCCGAATTTTCTGAATGCGCTCCTCGTTGGATTCCAGAAAGCCACCATACTCAATGCTGGGATCTTCATCTACCGCCCGCCGAACCATCTGTTCATCAGGCCCCCGTCCGGTGACTCTCAATCGCGCACATCCGGGCGGCAGTCCACGAAATGCGTCCAAGAGAAGCTGAATACCCCGTGGTCGATTCAATGAACCCGCATATAGGAACAACGGCGGCTGATCATCAGGACCTTTTGGAGGTAGATTGTTGAGGGTCTCAAATAAACTCACGTCCGGGACTATGCCTGACAAGTGGAGGGTTCGTTTCCCTCCTCCAAAATCTTCGATCACCCTCGGGTTGAAAGCGGCGAACCCATTTACGCTTTTCAATAACCGCACCTGCCACCGAAACCGTTGCCGTCGAATAGAAACTGACTGATCACCGGGATAGTCCAAGTCCGTAACGATTGGAAAAGTCGGCAACCTCAACGCCCGAACCATTCCCGCAAGAAATCCACCCTGTTCATGAGTGGGGCCAAGATTGTAAACGAGGACCCGTGGCTGTTTTCCCTCCCGCCGAACCCGCTCGCTCCAGCGTCGCAAAAATGCCCTTGTGTCCGACGTGATTCCGATCGTCTTGAGCGGTTCCAAATTGTTCCACCCCAAAGATATCAAAGATGCATCCTCCTGACCTTCCACCCTCCCTTCCAATGATCGGGGAAAGGACTGAAACCGGTCCTTTGGAAATCGGGAAATCGGGGGAGTCGTTAGGATCGTATTTGCCTTCCACCCTGCACGGCCCATCGCAGCAAGAAGGGACCGCTGAACATCAATCGTCGGGGAAGAACCAACGTCAAACCGTTCTTCCCAACTCTCAGGATAAACGCTTCCGATGAATATCCATTCTGATTCTTTAACCATTACCGTTCGGTAGCATCGGTCAGCCTGTGCTTCTTCATCCGTCTCACGACGGGATGCTACAAGACTACCCAATCGAGATTCTCAATGATCGAGAGTTCCTTGGTACAACTTGATAAACTTAGGCACCAAAACCTGACTCGAGAATTGCTCCACTGCTTTTTGCCTCGCTGTTACCTCCATCGAAGACCTCAAAACAACGCCTTCAAGCAGAAAGCCGATCTTTTCTGCCAGCTGAACCGGGTCTTCCGCCTCGCACAGAAAACCGGATACCCCGTCCTCAACGATCTCCGGTATACCCCCAACCGCAAAAGATACAACGGGCCGGCCGCAGGAAATTGCTTCAACGCCTGTATTCGGGAGGTTGTCCATTCGCGACGGTAATGCTACAAGATCCGCAGCCGAGTAGGCCGTCGCGAGATCTTCATCCTTCCCAAGCCATCCAAGGGAATAACAAGGAACTCCACCCACCTCTTCCTGACTTCCATTGCCAAAGCAGACCAACCCAAAGCGAACTCCCTCTTTTGACAGGATGCCACAGGCCTCCCGCAAGAGATCAAAACCTTTCCGAGGGTCCGACGCTCCGGCTTCCGCACCAAAGAGAACCAACGGCAGATCCTGTGGTAATCCAAGCTGCTCGCGGGCCGCACCTTTCTCTCCCGGCAAAAAAGTACTCGAATCAATCGGATTGGGTAGAACCTGCGTTCGGCAATCCTCCCAAACCTCACTCGCCTCGGCTCGACCACGTATCCAGTGACTCGGAGCAATACCGATAGGAGTGACCTTCTTATAGATCTCACTTTTCCTGCTCCGCATTCGCCGATCCCATTTTCGTAGAATTCCATTGGACGCTTGGTCGTTGCCGGACCCGTAATGCCTTAATCCAGAAAAGGGCCACTCGTCGTGAAAGGTCCAGAAAAGCGGAAGACCCCTCCACTTCTCTACGAGGTCTATGGGAATGAAGCCGCCCTGAACCCAGTGGAGATGAATCACGTCAGGACTAAAGAACTTGATCGGGTGAGAATCAAATCTGGGGAGCCACCCGAGGGATACTAAATAATCACCAAAGGCCCGACAAAGGCCAAGGGGAAGACGGTCTATCCACGGACGGCATCGATTCCAAAAGCGGTAAAGTCCAGAGCGGGGTCCAAAGATCTCATGGTCGGAAGAGACTTTGTTCTGCACCCACATCGCCGAATCCACCCCAGAAGCAAGTAGAGCACGGTGCAAACGGTAAGCCGCAATCGAGGCCCCATTGACCCGGTCAAAAGTGCTTACATGAAGGACTTTCACATTGCTAAGATGGCGACGTTTAACGTTGGAAGCTGAGCGTTTAAGGTTCGCTCTCTACCCATTCTCATCCGTCTTCCTCCTTCGCCGAGGCTTCGGCGGACAAGGCACGACGGATGCTACTGCGATTGAATTTCTTCACGCTCGCCCGGACCGCCAATCCCATTGGGACCCGTCCCAATTCCCCTTTCGATCGGAAAAACTCCGCCAGACTCGCTGTCGGCTTATTCCTCACAAGGTGATAGTATCGCTGCAAATGTAGCCGACGAAGCAAAGACCTTTCCTCTAGCACCCCCGACTCTCGATTCGACAGCAGGATCCGCGCAAGCCAACGATCCACCTCGGCTACTGGAATCGCTGGCTGTGGTAGATTGTCATAACAGACTGCATGATGAACCTCTTTTTCGCGATCACTCGGTTGAAGTCCCAGCCTCCCAAGTGCTCTCTCCCTGACGCGACGACCACCCTCCTTTTGCTGACGAACGTAGTCAGTCACCTTGACAGAAGGATCGTCGCGATATCGAAGCAATGGAACCGACAGATTCCCTGTGGCCGCAACCTGGCAAGTCCGCTCCCACAAATCGTAGTCTTCTGCTGTTGGGGATTCGTCGTACTGAAGATTGTGTGTTCGGAATGAATCCGTCCGCCACATCACCGTCGGGTGGAGAAAGCTACAATTGAAGAGCAGGTTCGCTCGAATCGATTCATGATCGAAAGGGACACGAAACGTTGCCTTACCCGTCTCCGCAGAAAGTGCTTGGGTTCCCAAAAGGGCCAAATGAGAGTTCTCCTGAAAATAGGCCACTTGCTTTTCCAAGCGCTGAGGTAGGCATTCATCATCTGAGTCCATCCGAGCAACAAACTCCGTCTTTACCTTCGTCAACGCCCGGTTCAGCGTCTTCGCAACACCCAAATTCTTTTCGTTTGGAACACTCCGGACCCGCGGGTCTTCGGACGACCGGGCAATCTCTAGCGACAAATCTGTCGAACCATCATCCAAGACCCACAATTCCCAATCGATATAGGTCTGCCGTACAATGCTTCGGATCGCACTCTCCAAATATTTCTCCCCGTTGTAGACAGGGAGAAGGACGGTAACCTTCGCGTTTTTCACTCCAAATCCTCATTTCTGCTTTCCCCTCTGCCGCCGCAAATCTGGAGGCGTTCATCATCTGTTCTCGAAGACTTTAAAATCTGAGAACCAAATCCAATTCTCTCCAACAGAATCAAAGCACCTACGCCAACCGCCGGTCCAAGAAACGGAAATAGGTAGTCGAGCCATCTTCCGTCCCAATTCGCAAAGAACAAAGCCGCCGGAAAAAAGGCCAAAACGAGATAAGTGAGAACCCAAAAATACTCTGAGCGGATCCTCCTCAATCCCAGAACAAAAAAGAGGTAGATTGGAACCAAGTAGACGACGGTTAACAACTGGTTCGGAATCGAAAACCCGGGTCGTAAAGGTACTAGAGAAACGCCAACCCTTGCAGACCACAATCCGATAACCTCCATCGGATGCTCCAGAAAATACCTTATATACTCTCCCCATCCGTCCCCATCCGAAGAATCAGCAGTTGGCATTTTGAACGACCAATCCTGCCATCCCCAAACGACGATACCTTGTTTCAAAAAATACACGGGATCCTCTACGAGAGATCCTGTCGCTACGTTCCGCATTCCCATACCAAGGAGCAGGCCAGCGAGAAGCAGAATCGCAACAGACACCTTTTGGGCCCACTTGTAACGCAAAAAGAAGATGAGGAGAAATACCCACAATACCCCCAACAGAACCCAGCCATTGGGACGAAGACTGGCGCCGACGAGTGAGGCAACCATTGAAATAAGAATCCACCTTAACCTGTGATCCGTCCTCCATGCCAAGAACCCACCTACCGCGAACAGGCTCGTGGTGATAAAGGGGCCATCTGTCATCACGTAAAGGTTCCACTTCCAAACCCCGGGATACAAAACTACGAGTCCACCTCCGAGAATCGAAGCTGCTTTCCCAAAAACTACCGAAGATTGACATGTCCAAAAATAAACTCCTACCGCACAGGACAGAATTTGACCCCAAACAATCCATCCAAAACCGAGACCCAGCCACTCCCGCAACGGGACGAGTATCATACTGTAGCCGAAGTAGTTTCCTTGTTTCCCCTCAAACGAGCCGCCTGTAGCCAAATTACTCGCACCTGATAAAAAACGTTCGCTGTCTCCCCCTAAACGCGGTCCGAAGTAAAACCACCCGGCAAGAGAAACCACCAGGAACCCACCAGTGACTGCCAGCGCCACAAACCTATCCGACAGTTCTTTCGACACCCTCAAAAACGCTCCGATGCGATTCGATCCACATTCGACGGTCAAAACGCTGCTCCGCACATATGCGTGCGCCCGCCTGATATCTAGATAGATCTTCAGACACCTCTCTAACGGCCCTCGCGAAATCATCTGGATCCGAGGGGGTCTCCCGTTCAAAATTCTCATCCGAAGAGACACCTACTCCTGCATCTCTGGCTACCATTTCGGGCAAGCCTCCACTAGCCGCATAAACAACGGGCAATCCTGAGGCCAGTGCCTCAGCGACCAAGCGGGGGCAGGGATCCATGACTTTTGTGTGCAAGAGAACGTCTGCTGATTGAAACAAAGCCGGTGCCTCCGATTGTGAATAGCGTCCACAAAAATCCACCCGCTCCCCTACCCCAAGGGTCTCAGTCCATTGTCTCGCTTCCTCAAGCGAAGCCTCTTCCGAGTCACCCCAGCTGTAAGCCCCACAGATCTTCATACTGAAGCGATCGTCAAGCCGACTCAATGTCTCCAACGCTACCCGGACACGATAAGCGAACTGGTGAGTGCCTGCGAGGAGAATACTCACAGACCCGTTCCCGCAAGCCCCATCTTTTCGAGGTGAAAACACCTTTAAGTCCACTGGGTTCAAAAGTGTTTGCGAATCATCGCACTCCTCTACCTGTAACCACTCCAAGGCACCCCTCCGACAAAACTCTGACTGATACACCACCGCATCCGCACGATTATGAACCCATGCAGACCGCCTGTTTTCATCCTCCCATCCTTCAGGCTTCCAAGCGGGATAGGCGACCCCATTCTGGTTGAGAACTACTCTAGCTCCAAAAAACCGCGCCACCATTACCTGCCACCTCACGGTCCATGGGTAGCAGCTACTAATCAGGTAGAGTGTATTTGCCCGCCAACGACAATTTGGGAATACCTCCGAAAGATCCTGTAGCTTTACGATCCCGCCGGACGCCGGACCGTCACGAGAAGGAAGTCTCTCGTACCCGTAGAAAACCAAAGGCGAGGGAGATGGAAAAACCCGACCAAGAAAAAAACGAAACGGTCCCTTTAGCAGAATCTCAAACGGACGCTCGACCCACCGGTAGAGAATTCTTTTCACCCTACAAAACCTTCGAAGAGCTTCTTCCAGAGCGGATCCTGAGCCCGGTAGTCATTTGCTGCAGCAGTCTTGAATCCGGCTTTCCGAATCTGCTCGAGATCGATTTCCTCACGAGCAACCTTCAAAAGAGCATCACACATCGCAGAAGTGTCTTCCGTAGGAACCAAAAGACCGTTTACTCCGTCCTGGACCAAGTCAGTTGCCTGACCAACCGGAGTCGAGACAATCGGAACGCCCGTCGCCATCGATTCCAGAATCGCATTCGGCCCACCTTCCTGACGAGACGATACCAAATAAGCGTCCAGCGCAGGATAGAGAGTTTTCACGTCCTCGGGGCGATCGAATATTCGATGCAAAAAAGGAATCCCCCTCTGTTGTAGACCATCTTTGACGTATCCCCGAGCGGGACCACTCAACAGAACAAACAAATTTACGCTGGCCTTGGAGAGTTTTGCGCAGGCTTCCACAAAAAGATCCGGCCCCTTGATCCACTTTGGCTCGTTTCCCTCCCCCCAGCCATTCCCATCCTTCTGAAAAGAACCAACCACAAAAGCCTCATCCGGTATCCCGAGTGCTGATCGAGTTTCTAATCTAGTCTGCGAGCTAGTGGGACGAAAGACGCGACCATCAATACCGATCGGAATTCGATGGATGATATCGGGCGAAAGCCCAATGTTAACCAACGACTCCTCCATCGCTCGGTGAGTCACCTGCACTCTCTGTAAACAATCACGATGCTTCTCAATTCGGGAAAACAATTCGTCGAACTCCGGATATCCCGTATCCGGGAGACCGTGGAACATAGCAGTCGCGTTTCGATGATCATTATACAGCCAATCATCCTTCAGTAGACTAAACTGACTTCCCCAGAAGATGGACTGCCGCTTCGAATGGCGTTGCCAGTAGTCCTTTTCACTTACCGGCAACCCGAGGCGTCGGGATATCTCTCCAACGGCCTTCATTTCTACATCAATCGCCCAGCCTGCATTGTCGCGGACGAGGATCAATCTGGAATGGTCTTTCCAAAAACTACTTCGGACCTGAAGGACCTTAGCGCCAACTTGCCGAATCATACAGCCTAAAACGATTCTTCGACGCTGAGACTACGCTCGTCTCACTTCCAGCACCTTCAAGTAGGCTCCAGCGATCTCGCTAATCGAAGGAACCTCAATTCTATCCGCGAATAACTTCCAGTCTTCTGCAATCGTTTCCAGGGCAGCGGGAATTTCCTCTGGAAAGTCAAACCCGATCCCGGCTCCACCGATAAGTTCCGGATGTCCACCACTACGCCGGTAGACACACGGTAGGCCAACCGTTAAGGCTTCCACTACCGAATTCGAACAAGGGTCATCTTTACTCGCTGTCAGAAACACGTCGGCCTCTCGAAGATAACGTGCAAGTTCAACACTGGACACCGGGGGCACATGTTTGGAGTTTTCGAATTTCATTTGCGCCCTTCCTACAAACGTGAATTCGAAGCGAGACTGATCGAGGTTTGCGTCCAGCCAGCGAAAGACATCCAGACCTTTGTTCGGGTTATCGGACCAACTTGCTGCGACAACTCGCAACGGTCGACTTGAAGAAGGTGCTTCTCCAGACCGTGGAAGGAAGATCCCACGGTCCGCTGCATTAGTGATTACCGGCCCGTTGCCTTCAATCAAACCGAGTCTCCGATTCTCCAAGCGACTGAACTCAGATTGGAAAATGGTTTCTTTCGCAAAGTCCCGATTGAGTCGCGAAATTACCGAATCGGTTCCGTCATCGAAACCTCGGTAGGTTTGTAGTGGACCGTCTACCCGGTGGACCACCCTCACTTCTCGTTTCACCAGTCTTCGAAACAAAGCTGGGGTAAAATTGTAGCTGTTGATGAGAACTGCATCGGCGGAATCCGGAAGGCAATTTACCGCGACGTCAATTCCCTCGCGTTCCCATTCAGCTTTCAACGCTCGTAAGAATTGATGTCCACCACCAGTCGGAGGTGGAGCAAAGTCATGAAACAACGCGACTCGTGCGGAAGAAGACTGCGCTTTGATCCGTCCTTCCCGAACTCGTTTCTCTAGACGGAACTTATTCCGGATTCTTTCCAGCATGGCATTCGATTCTCATCCGCTTGGCAGCGGATGCTACAACCGAAGCGTAGCATCGGCAGCCATGCCGATGAATTGCTCTTCTCAACCAAAGACTCCCTTACCGCTCACCTCAAAATTATAGATTCGCCAGAACCGCATCCAGAAATCCTCCAGTCTCCAATCGATGTCCGCATATCCGGGGATCACGCATCCAGAGACTTCCCATTCTCTTCGATCTTTGACCAAATTCTTCCGAAGTGGATTTTCAAGAATGTAATGGCACGTTGAGGTAAAGGCTTCTCTTTCCCGCTCCTCCTCTCGCAATACATGATCTTGAGGCTGATGCTGCCATTGCGCCGGTGCTAGGTCTTTGGCCAGATTGCGGCGCAAATACTCAGACCCGAGACGGAGATCTGAGTCCTTGGTTACTCCCAATCCAAGCCAATGAAGGTGGTCTGGCATCAAACAGTAGGCGGGAACTAGAAATCTATGACGGAAGGCCGTGTGAAAAAGGACTTCCCTAAATCGCTGATGAAAGTCTTCTCCTAACCATCCCTCTTCGCGATCTTGAATCGAATAGGTCCAGAAGACCGCTACCCGACCTTGGTAGAATTCAGGGGCTAGTCGAGGAAGCTGGGACTTATTCTGCAAGTTGGTTAATTCTCATCCACTTGGCAGCGGATGCTACACTTGGAAAGGAGCATCGGCAGCCATGCCGATGATCGATATACCTCTTCATTTCTTCCGCACCACGCAAAGATCCACCGTCTCAGAATCTTCACCCAGTGTGCCATTCTGGACTATGGTTTTTTCGCGGATCAACCGAAGGCATTCTTCGCGTTGCACCAGTGACCCAGGATGATCTAAGCCAGTGCCCTCGGAGAGAATGTAGTCAAAAAGAAGCACCCCACCCGAACGCAGGCGTTCTAAGAGGTAAGAAACGACCTCCCTCGGACTCTCCAAATGTTCCAATACTGTAGTCAGGATAATCGCATCGAATTTCTCGTCACTCTGCAACGGATCCTCGTAATTCTCCATCTCAATCGTCGCAAAGGAAACCCCTTTGTCATTACGGTACAAATACTTTGCATAGTGGAACGGAAAATTCGGAATATCGGCCAGAACCCAGGACTGTTGCCAGTGAGAATAGAACTTGCGATAGGAATGGTAGTAAGGCGCAGCGGAACATCCATATTCCAGCACTCTCATCTTTGGTCCAAGAAATCGCCAAATCGGAGGATGTTCATAGGGGGTTAGGGCAAATCGCTCCACCTGCTGAAAAACCTGATACACCTGACCAGGTTGCTGCCAGTTTTCAAGGTGCCTTGCCGCATCCGCCCACTCGAGGCGCTCTGCACGCTGCTGGCTCCGCCGATAGTCATGAGCCAGAAGGAAGAAATCGAGTGTCTTCCAGATCGGCCTCCCTCCAAGAACCTCAGTCCAATAAGAGCGAAAATCCGCAAGCCAGCCGGAGATAAATCCATTGGTAACCAGCGGCTCGTAGAGACCCATTTTCCGTAGGAATCGGTAGGTTAGATGTCGCAATTTACCACGCCAAGCCGGAAGGGAACAACAACGCGTCTCCCGAGGCAATGCATCAACCATCCGATGAGCCTCCGCGATATCAATGCGGATATCCTCGAAGGAATTGCCACCAGGAAGGCGGGGAGGACGGGATAAGTTATCGGTCATAAATGCGACAGAGAACTTTGAACATCGAACACTGAACATTGAAGGAACCTTATTCTCATTTTCCTGTCCTCCGCTCGGCGGTGCGAATGCTCGTCACAAAAATCCGTGTCAATTCATCAACCTCCCGAACAAGATCATCAAGGAGCCTATCATTCTCCGTTAGTGGAACTTCCTTGATCAATTGTAGCCACCTTGAGGTCTCTCGTAGTTCTTTGAGGCAGATCCTTAGCTTGTGTATAAAATCCCTTCGAGACTCTGCGGCTTGCGCTTCACCATGATTCGGGAATGCAGATGTTCCAGAACGAAGAAGTTGTGATGCAACATGGTTTCCTGCACGACTCGACGTCATTTCGTCGGTCAGTTGGATAACGTTAATAGAAAACTTAAGTAACCTCTTCTTCAGGTCATAGCTTTCTTCAAGAATCCACCCTTGAGACTCTTCTGCGGAATAAGGTTTCACTGTGTTCGACGTTGGAAGTTCGACGTTCAGTGTTTTCCTTCTCTACATCCGCACCTTCGACAGCCAGTCTTGGTTCACTAGATACCAATCGACACACTGCTGAACGCCTTCACGAATTCCCTCTTTCGGCTTCCACCCCAAGAGCTTTTCCGCCTTGGAGATGTCCGCCCACGTTTCCATGATGTCCGCCTTGTGGAAAGGCTTGTTCTCGATGACCGCCTTCTTTCCCAGCATTTCCTCAATCCACGCGATGATCTGTTTCAACGAGATCGGGTTGTTTCCTCCCCCGAGATTGATCACCTCATACCCTACTGGTCGAAGGGCCGCGATTGTCCCTCGTGCGATATCATCGACGTGAGTGAAATCCCTCGACTGCGAACCATCTCCGAACAGTTCCATCGTCTCACCCTCGTTAATCCAACGGATAAAACGGAAAACGCACATATCCGGACGACCCATCGGTCCAAAAACTGTAAAGTAACGACATACCGAGATATCCAAGTCGTAAAGATGACTGTAGCTGTAAGCCAATGCCTCTGCCGCCTTTTTGGATGCGGCGTATGGTGAGATAGGCGTATTGACGGGTAGATCCTCGGTAAAAGGCATCTCCTGCCCCGCATAGAGCGAAGAGGTCGACGCCAGGACCATTTTTTTCACGCCCTTGTTCTTCATACCGTCCATGAGGTGAAGAGTTCCCATGGCATTGGTCATCATGTAGACGTCCGGATTCTCCATACTGTATCGAACCCCGGCTCGAGCAGCGAGGTTGAGAACTGCATCGAACGAATGCTCTTCGAACAAACCGAGCACCGCGTCCTTGTCCTCGATATCAAGATTCCGAAACGTAAATGAGGGTGCATCAAAATCAACGGCTGGAATCTCCTCGGATTCTGAACGAACACTTTGATCGATTCTTTGAACGACTTCCGGACTCGATCCCGTCTCCTTTCCTATGATCGCCAGTCGATTCAACTTTAACCGGCGATCATAATAGTCATTCAGGTTGTCTACTCCGACCACATAATGCCCCTGCTCAAGAAGCATCCGGGCCGTGCGCGAGGCGATAAATCCGGCTGCACCAGTAATTAGATATTTCATTTCTTTTGAGAATTCAGAATAGAGGAGTCAGAAGCCCAGAGAGAGTTAGCGAACATTCAACTCTAAACGCTCAACGTCCAACGTCGAAAGGGTGATTCCCATTCGATGTTCCACGTTGGAAGTTCGATGTTCGACTTTCGCCATCTCCATAAACCCTCACGCTTTCCAATACCTCTTCCCCGGCCTCCTAAGGCAACTACGAGTGTCAACGATTGGTGTTTCGACATCCGAAAAGTCGAAATTCAGGTATTCCGGATGATGAGTCGCCACGAGAATCAGATCGTAATCGTCAGAGATTGGTGCCGAACGCCTGCCTGCAAACTCCGAAAAGTGGCGGGAAGGACGAATCTCTGGAACGTAAGGATCGTTGTAGAAAACGGAAGCACCTTTATCCTCTAATGATTTCATCAGGACGTAGGATGGAGACTCTCGATCATCATCCACGCCGGGCTTGTATGCGATCCCGAGCAGTAAGATCCTCGAACCTCGAATTGCTTTCCCATCCTCATTTAAAACTTCGCCGACCCGTGAAACCACGTGGTCCGGCATGCGGGTATTAACCTCCCCCGCGAGTTCGATAAACCGGGTATGCATCCCATACTCTCTCGCTTTCCAGGTAAGGTAAAACGGATCAATCGGGATGCAGTGCCCTCCCAACCCCGGGCCGGGATAAAACGGCATGTACCCAAATGGCTTTGTGGAGGCGGCTTCGATTACCTCCCAGACATCGATCCCCATTTTCTCGTATACCACCTTGAGCTCATTCACCAAGGCGATGTTAACGGATCGGAAAATGTTCTCCGTCAACTTTGTCGCTTCGGCTACACGGCAGGAAGACACCGGGTGGGTTTCATCGACTGCAAGGGAGTAAATCTCCTCACAGCGCTTGAGACAGGCTTCTGTGTAACCACCCATAACCTTTGGAATGGTCCGCACCGAGTGGTCCGTTCGTCCCGGATCTTCCCTTTCCGGCGAGTAAGCAAGGTAGAAACCGTCACCTGCTTTCAACCCAGAGCCTTCTTCCAGAACCATACGAAGGTCTGTATCCGTCGTTCCCGGATAGGTCGTACTTTCCAGAACCACCAATTTGGGGATTGCATCCTCTGTCATCGGCTTGGCAGTCGATGCTACGCGAGTCTCCTCGCTGCTGCCTTCTGAATCCTGACTCCCCAGAAACGGAGCGATCGCTTTTCCTGAACTGAGCACAAAGGAGAGATCGGGATCCCGGTGAACATCGAGAGGAGTGGGAACACAAATCAAGACAGCCTCCACTTCAGAAACCCTGGAAAAATTCGTCGACGCGATGAAGGCACCCTTTTCATTCAGGGCACTGATCGTTTTTCCTGGTATGTGGCGGATGTAGCTCTCTCCGTTGTTGAGCGCCTCCACTTTTGCTGGATCCACGTCAAGGCCAATGACTTTAACGCCAGCTTCTGCAAAACGAATTGCGAGGGGGAGACCCACGTAGCCTAGTCCTATGATTGCAATTTTCATCTCAAAGAAGAGGTGCGCAGGTAGTGTCTACTTGGTAGCCCGTCGGCCATTCAATCTTCGAAGAACAGAGCAAGCTCTAACCCAGTCTTCATTTCACTTTTCATGGGACATCGAACTAACCAAATGTTCATTCGATAAAAGCCAGTTGGCGTATTCCAAGTCTTTCTGACTCTTAATCTGAAGACTCTCTTGCCGCGTCATTATTATATGGCCGATTCGACCCTCGTAGAGGTTGTCCTCCCTGAGAAAGTCCCTCCAGGACGCATGCAAGGCACCATTGTCAACAAACAGTGCCTCCCGCTCATACCTCAGACGATCAATCATACCCGGGTTGAGAGGAGACATACCGTTCTCCCCATGTTGAAAATGAAGGTCAAAGTCTTCATACGCGCTGAAGACATTGTCTACCCTGTAAAGTTTCAGCGTGTCGACCGCCTCCTGAATGTGAGCGGCTCTTCGAAATGGAGAGTGAACACTAAGGACCACAACAATGTCGGGAAAGACGCTGTGGACACTTTCCAGCCGCTCAACAGCAGCAACGGCAAGCTCTGATAAACGCACGTGCGAATCAGATAACTTCGGGTCACGGAGGTCCGAGAGTACACCCTCTTGATTCCGACAGTATTCAACAACTGCGGCATCATCGGTCGACACGTAGATCGTATCAAACACTCCCGTCGTTCGCGTTTCATCCAGGGTGTGATCGAGGAGCGTTTTCCCGCCAAGATAAGAGAAAACCACATTCGGCATTTCCTTATAAGTGTTTCTTGCAGGAATTACCGCGACAATCCTCGGACTCACTTCTCCACTTTCTCGGGAAGCCAGAGACCGCTTGATTGTTCGCCGGGCCGCAAGAAGCCGTTCCTCGTTACGGCTCATGGAAGAACCATGCTGTCGGTAGTAGAAGAGCGGAGTTTCGACATTCGCCACTTCGTGACGGTCGAGAACCTTGAGCCACAACTCGTGCCCATCCTGAGAATCGTGATTCACGTCGTAACCACCAACACTTTTGAGAATTCTGCGCCGAACCATCGTGCACGCTCCATGCGCGGGTAGATCCAAAACCTTGGATTCTTCCCCAATCAACTTTCGTCGCTCAATCCCTAGAAATCTTCCGCCCTCGTCGATATAAACCCAATTCGGAAAGACCAACCCGACTTCAGGATGCCTTTCCAGATAGTGGGAGAGCACCAGAAGCGCGTTCTCATCCAGAAAATCATCTGCATCAAGACGCATAATATAGCGTCCTCGTGCTTTCTCGATTGCTTCATTGGCACACGCCCGGAGACCCCGTGATTCCTTCGTTGCAATGACAAGAATCCGATCAGGATCTGCTTTCGCATACTCTTCCGCGATTTCGGCCGAATCGTCACTTGAGCCGTCATCCAAAACAATGAGCTCCCAACTATCCAGAGTCTGCTTGAGAACGCTATCCAAAGCCTCTCGTAAGAACCGTCCATAGTTATGACTGGTCACGTAGACTGTGACTAAGAACGGACTTTTTCCTTCGTTACTCATTAGACCTCTTTTAAGAAATCCCTGACATTCTCAAGAGCCCCCAGCGCTGCCTTGGTTTGTGATCCAAAACTCACGCCCGCGATGTGTGGAGTGAGAGTGACTCTATTTCTAAGGTAAAGCTCATAAAGCGGAGACTCAAACGGCCTCCCGTCCACTTCACCAGTGACCACATCAGCCGCGTAAGAAACATCTTCCCGCTCATCAAGAAACACAGCTAGCTCGTTCTCATTAATGATCTCTCCGCGAGAGGTATTGATCAGATGGGCACCAAGGGGAAGCCTCTCAAGCAAGTCACGCCCGACCATTCCCTCAGTCTCATTCGTCAAAACCACTGTAAGGATGACAATCTGGGATTCCTCGAACAATTGTTTGATCGAATCAATCTTTCCCGGAGGTTCCTTCTTGTAAGGATCAAAATAGCGAACATCGGCCTCCATCGCGGTTAACCAGCGAGCGACATTCGACCCATTGCGTCCCATTCCAACGATCCCCACCTTTTGCCCGATTACTTCGCTCCCCCGCATAACCTCCTCGCGGTGGCGCCAGCGCTTCTCGTCAAGTTCGAGAAAAGCCGTGCGTATCTTCCGAAGCGACGAGAGCACCAACAAAAGGGTGAACTCCGAACTCGCTCGAATGCTTGCAAGCCGAGGCCGGTTGTCCAGCAGCGACCGGACGGCCACTCCCTTCTCAGCGAAAAAATCGCGGTCAATGTGGTTCGATCCTGTGGAAGGCGTTGAGATCAGCTTTAGGTTGGGAAACGCCCTCAACACCGAGGCCCTCGCGGTAAAACGTTGTCCAGGATTTGGAATCCAGCAAGTGACTCTCTCGTCAAACCCGAGCTCATCCTCTTCATTGATCAATCGAAATTCTAACGGATTGTCCCGTGTAAGCTCCGCTCGAAATTCGGGTTCAAGAAACTCAAATGGAGCGGAGAAAAGATACATCAATCAAGTAAGTGAGAGGAAAATTGGAGAAGAGTCGAAAACTACCCGAGACGCCAGCGATTCTTCTCCTTCCGACAAGTCAGCTGACAAAAACTCGAAGTCGTTTTTTGAATTAATTTCTGGAACTGAGTGGAAATGGAGTGTTCCCAGAAACTACCTCTAGAAAACTAGCTCAGAGGAAACTCTCTACCCAAAAATCCAGGCATAATCCTTCTGAGGTTGAATAGGTCAAACTCACGCCGATTCACCCCATCGATAGCGGAGGGAGAGCATACGACTTCCGAGTTCTTCAAACATTCAATAACGCCTTCGTCGAAATGATCTGCCTGACCTTCTGGATAGCTGAAGTGACGTGGTTTTACTCCAGTCTCCCGTCGGATTGCTTTAAGCGACTCTGTAATTTCCCTCTCCATCTCAAAAGGTTCAAGCCGGGTAAGAATATTGTGATTCATGGTATGCCCTCCCACGGTAAAAAGAGGATCTCCGTTGAGTCGTTTCGCCTTTTCCCAAGTCATGGCCTTGTAGTTCCCAGACGCATTCACATCCGGCTTCACTCCAGCGGCCTCTACGAGTTCAAGAACAACTCGATCTTTCTCGGCAGCCTCGGATCTTTTGCAGTAGTCCTTAATCGTTTCCAGTGCTTGAATCCGAAGCCGCTGACTGCCCAGAGAAAATGAAATCGGTTCAGCCCCGAGGGCTATTTCGATCTCCTCCTTCTCAGACCGGTTTAAGACGTCTTCAATTTGGTCCACCCAGAACATTCGTCCGGTTCCGACGATACCAGTGGACAGATAAAAGACTGCAGGAACTTCGAGATCACTGAGGATGGGGGCCGCAATGTCATGATTGTTCTCAAAACCGTCATCAAAACTCACGACAACAGCATTCGCTGGGTATGACTCACCCGCTTCGTGAATCTCAACGACCTCATCTATCGAGAGCGGATGGTATTTGATAGAAACCAAGTTCATTTGCTGCCGAAAGTCGTTCTCAGAAATGTGTTTTCCGGAGTAATTCTCGATGCCTGCGCTCCGCAGTCTGGTGACCCCGTGGTAGAGAAGGATGGTCAGATGATTCTCCATGCCTACAACCGAGAGCAAAAACGATCAAAACGGTCTGCGGCCAAGTTTCTCAAGTCACTCGGCATGAACGTATAGTAGCGCCCTATCGACTTCTGTTTCGTGGTCTCAAGAGTCCCTTTCTCGAACTTTTCTAAACTACGAATCGACATCTCCGTAGCCAGTTTCACCCAAGCGACCCGAAGCTCTTCAATCTTCATCCCCCGCCCTAAAAATACAGGCAACGCTTCAACCAGATCACCAGTATCGAGGGAGGGAGCAACCTTGTGTAAAGTCACTCCAATATTCCGATACTCGGCGTGAAAAATAGGCCATAGATCCGTATCCAGCCCACGATACCTCTCCGCAAATCCCTTGTGGATATTTAGGAGTAAAGGGAAGCACTGAATGACACTCGTATCGAGCTTCCCACAACCGAATACAATTCCGATATCCGCTTTGCGTTCTTTGATTGCTTGGACCGCTGCATCCGAGTTGAGACTCTTGAATTGAAAGTAAGTTAACGATGAGGGATCCTCTAACGAATACTCACCAAATACTCGTTCCTCATAAATCCTCTGGGAATTATCAAATCTGCTCGTGACATCAAAAGGTGGTTTGAGAATTCCCGTCTCGTAGAAAACGGAATCGATCTCGAAACCGGCCTCCAAGACTCGATGAATGAAATAGGTGTGGTGAATTCCTTTGGTCGACAGGAGGACAAATTTCATCTCAAACGCCCAAACTGAGCTTCTTCTCGATGTCCCGTCCCAGTCGAACCATCTGCCCAAACTCTTCTGGCGTCGCACTCAAAGCGTGATCCCGAATCGTCGTATCGGATTTATCAAGAGTCAGGTGCTTTTCGATGATCTTCGCTCCCCGAACGATCGCTATCAGTGCAGTCTCTATCCCAACTGTGTGATCGCTGTAGCCTGAGTATCTGGATTCTTCAAAGTTCTTAGGAAGTTCAACCATATCCCATGGTTCGCTTGGATAGATCGATTTGCAGTAGAGGTAATGAACTTCGGAAGAGTCTATCGGAACCTTGCTCTCATCTCCCCACATCCCGAGGGAGATGATCGTATCCCTATTCTCTGCGACAACCTTTTCAACAAGATCCGGATCATCCTTTACCGTTCTCGAGGCAATCTTGAAACGGGTTGCCCCAGCCTCTTTCACCATCGCATAAGACTCCTGAGTAAACACGGAACAGGCAAATTCGATTTCGAAGTAATCGCACCATCGTTTGAGTTTTAAGAGTCTCTCCGGGTTGAGATGGTTAATCTCGTCCTTCCCCTGACGCCAACCGCATTGGAACTTCGCGATATCCGCACCCGCATGCTTCGCCTGCCTGATCATCTCATAGGTGAGGTCAAAATTGCCGTTATAGTTCAGTCCAATTTCTGCGATATAGAGCATGGTTTCTTCCTTTGTTCTAACAGTTATTTCTGGTTTCCCATCAGCGGTATCCACTCCTGATTCTCCTCAAACACACGGAGGATCGTATGCATTCCAAAATTGGGGTCATCCTTTACCGCGACGGAGTAGATCTTTCGAATCAGATCGAGATTAACGCCGTAATTCACAGCAAATGTCAGTTCAGGTCGATTGAGCTCTTGCCATTTTCCTGATGCAGGGTAGTACCCGACTTTGAAATGCTCCGGGTTATCGAAGATGTATTTGGTAGCGTGCTCACGGTGCTCCTCAGACGCGGCCAGATCCTCGCACTTTTCAAGGCAGGCCATTGTCATCACCTGAACCCGTAACCCAATGGGAAATTTGGGCATCTCTTTTGGGGCATGCGGAAACTCGGTAGTCACACTAGAAACAAAGTCACAATCGGTTCTGCGAAAGAACTCTATCACATCTTCTACCATCTCGGAATGCACGAGTGGATTATCTCCCATTAGGTCCAGAACGATATCAGCCTCCGCGAAGCGAGCTGCTTCTGTGATTCGCCCTAGGACATCATCGGGAGAACCGCGAAAAAACCTCACTCCACGACTCTTCGCAAACTCCTCCAACTGATCGTCTTCAGGAAGAGTCGAGGTCGCAATGATGACCTCATCGACCGAAGGAGCCAGACTTACCCTTTCGATAATCCGACCTGCCATCGGCTCACCGCAGATATCCATCAGAGCCTTTCCAGGAAGCCGGGACGAGCCCATACGAGAGACTACTATCGCTACTGTATTTTCACTCATAAACGAGAAAACCTATCCTGTCTCTGCCGCTAAACGCGACTCTAGTTGTTCCATTAAGTTAGCAGAGAAGCTAAGGTCCGTATTCCTTCGTGGACCTGCAAACTTCATTAGATAATCCTCCCTAGCCTCTTCCTCGAACCGAAATTCATCCAGTCGGAAGCTGTCTAGATTACGAGCTGCCTCTACACTTCCCATGCGTGTCACCACTCCTTTCGATTCAAACATTCCATCGAAGAAGTGCATGGTTTTTGCATGAATTTCAGTGTCAAAGCCGGGGATGGTAAGGTTTAGAACAGGTGCCCCTGCAAATACAGCCTCTGGCATACCAGCAGTATGAAATCCGATCATTAGATCTGCAATACAAGCCAACTCCAGGGCAGAATGGGGATAGTAATTATCCTCTGTAACAACCCCATCAGCGAAACGAGTGAAAAGACTTTCCTCCGGCCCCTGGTAATGTCGCAATTTCACAACAAGCTGTGCATTATTGTGGTCTACAAAATCCCGAATCGAGCGAAGCACGGTTTCTTCGTTGCAATACGGAATCGTTAAACCACGAAGGCCATATCCTCTCAACGCCCGGTATCGAAATCGCACCTGATCCCGTTGCGCGAAAATGCGATCCCAAGTCCCATAGTACCCCCTACCCAGTGTTGGGGTAGACCAAAGACCAATCACAGGTTTTTCCGGATTCAAACGCCTCCGCCGAAAGACCTCGTCCCGATCAATCAGGGAAACACCATCCAAGAGAGGGTATCCGGCCACCAGAGTCTTACACAGAAAATCCTCAATCATTGATTCAGGCCATTCCTTGCCGAGACGCGGCTCCATCAACGGGCGGTAACGGTTCCCATCGATTCCCATCTCATCACACCTTCTGATCCACGGACAATAATCCACGGTGTGATCAAGGATGCAGGCATCACGTTCCCATTCGGAACGGACGGAGATAAAATCCGTCGCCGCCAGCATGTTTGGTCCCCACAGCCGTCGCAAGGTATCCGTAGTAGCCACCGTTAAGTAAAGGAATTTTCGCCTCTTCCATTCTTCTCGGTCTATCCACTCATCCAACGGAAGGTCTATGCTAACCACAATATCGGCATCTGTGCGGCTTACTTTTTCCCAAAGCTCTTGCTCAGAATGGTAAGAGTCGTAACTGGGAGATCCGTTAGCCCATTTCGGAAGCAAAGACTCATCCGGTCGATTCGACGAAAAATTGCTCGTGCTCTCATTGTGAAGGCAAACCACCTCATTCCCTCGACTAAGAACTTCATCAATTATGGGAGCTACCGTCCGATACCAGTTGAAACGGAATATGGGGAAGAGGAACTTCATTCAGAAGAGCCGAGAACACTAAACGAAGGATTACTCGGCCCTTTCATGCGGACTGGTTCGTTTGTGACTCAATATGGATGCTCATATCGTGCTTAATTCTCCCGTTCTCTTACCAACGCGAAAACCGAAAAAACCTTGCGTGAATTTTATGAAGACGGTTCTCCCCGCGACGACTTCCCCGAAGACTCAACCAAGTTCTCCTGAGACGTCGGAGAACTCCTTGAAATCTCCTTGTCCACTTGGACTTCGTTTGGTCTTCCTCTAGCTCGTATCCCTCTGATCGTAACTGCTCGGCAATCGGGGAATGCTCTAGCTGGTATCCAATCAAATGAGACACATCCGAAAGGTATCGACATTTCCAGAGATTATTCAGGTCAACATAGGCTTCCGAAAGCTCATCAGGGAGTTTTTCAAGGGGGGAAGTCGGAAGAACCTCGCTACGCATACAAGCAAAAGCCACGAATGACGAAAAACCACAGCCAACTAAGCACACACTCTGTGCGAAGAGAAGATTATCTGCGTAGTCCAAAACAAGTTGCGACTGCTTTATATCCCCCAAGCTAATAAAGTCATCGACAGTCCTCACTCGATCACCCAGATATTCAGCTGCCTTTGCCCGCAGCCCAACCGAGTTTGAAGCCACATAAAACTTCGAATCAGGCTCCGCCCTTCCCTGCTGACGAAAAAACGCACCCCAGAATGAAGTAGGGTATCCTTTTCGAAACATCCACTCAATCTTGTCTTCCACGTCTCCCGCTCGGCAATGCACTCCCGTTCCGGGCCCCCACGATCTCAACTCATCAAGCGCTTCATTGACCGGCTCGCAATACGGGGACCGAATCTGAATTTCTCCCACGATTGTGGCAAGATCGTGCAAAACTTCCCCTGGATCCTCTTCGTCGATAACGCAAAGGAACGGCCAAGTAAATGTTTTGGCTCCTTCGGCTCCGCCTTTCGCTTCTCTCACTTCGATGCTCTCTCCCCAGCCGAAAACCTCTGAAAAAGACTCCCGATATCCGTGGTCAAGATTCCCGCCAAAATCGCCCGATTCCCAAAGCCCCACCGGTGCCGGAAGATTAAGAGTCCGAGAGACCCGAATTGCATTGGCAAAACAACTAAGCCGGGCAAAAAGACCATCGTCCCGATAAGCAAAAAGACGGCCTCCTGATAAAAGGTCGTACACTTCTTCTGCTTTCTTATGAAAAAATGGAATGTCTTTATACCGGTTCATTTGCCGTTTTGCAGTCCGCTATTTTCAATGTCCATCCAGCTTGGTTTTATCAAGCAGCTCCTGCTGAGACCGTTCTCTCAAAAGATTCGAAGATAGCTCTGTCCGTGAGTCGATCACGAGAAAATTGCCTAACTGCTGCATACCTATCCTCTCTTTTGAGCGGATCTAAGAGATTTTTGAAGACTTCGCTCCATCCTTTCTCGAACGCATCGGCACTCGGCCAGCGCAGAACGCGATAGCTTGCAGGATCGGACAGCTTTCGATCACCTGCAAAATCCCCAAAAGAAGGAAGCACTTCGTCCATTTCTATTTCCGTTCGCAATCGGTAATCACTTGGCACCTCCACCAAGGGCTCGCGCTCTGCTACCACAGGCACCCCTAGGGCAATCGCCTCCAATGCTTTCCATGGAAACACGGCATGGGGAAAGGTGTTCAGAACCAGCGCATCCGACCGCAGGATTCTAAGAAGAAAACTCCCAAAAGAAAGATTGGGGAAAACCCACTGGCCATCCTCGATTTCATGGTTGCCGCGGCTGACTAGTCTTACGGTAGAGCCTGCTGCAGCTCTCGTGGAGAGCACTGCAGCAAACTCATGACGAATCCAATAATGCATCCTCCGTGGCTCGAGCTCTTCTCCGGGTAAAGGTCGCGAATCCTTGTCTCTTGCAAGATTCTCATACACACCGACGATGTGGCAGACAGTCCCAGACCGACGAAATCGTTTCCGCATCCCGGTGAGATCCAGCAACCGTCTGATTTGGTGACACCGTGGTAGCCCCGGTGCCAGGAACGTGTAGGGTTGGAGTTTTTTCCCCGGATCCGCCCACCCGTTTTCAACGATAACCCTTTCAGCGATACCCCTATGCAAATTCGCCTTCAGGTAAAGGTCTGCTTCTCGCAGAGCAACCGGATCAAATTGAAAGACATGGTCACTCATGTCCACAAAGACCCTCACCCCTTGGTAGGTGATCCAAGCGCCTTCGTGCCTACCCCTCGAATCCGATGCCTGCGGAAAGGGTCGGTCCTCATCAACGTGCACTCGGCCACCCTCCTTTTTCAGGGCCCTGAAAAGCGTCCGAAAGAAGCCAGCCTCACTGAGGTGCCGTCTTTCATGCAAGATCACCATCTACCAACCGACCGATCTATGAAGTCCCCCAGTTCCTGCTTGAGATATCGTCCATCCCCCCATTGCTCCACCCACGCTCGACTTTTCTTTCCCATCTCTTTACGCTCTTCGCGGTTCAGCTCACGGAGTCTTTTCATCGCCGATTCAAAGCTTCCAAGATTCTCCGGGTCGTAGGTCAGAAACGGAAACGGCTCTGCATGGGACATTCGGGTTAAAGCCCCGGTGCGGGCGACCAATGTTGGAACTCCAGCAGCAAGTGATTGAATGAGAAAAGTCGTCCCCGCCGTGTACAAGTTCCGCTTTACGGGAATTACAACGCTGCTCGCACCTTCAAGCCGCAGGAAAACCTCTTGCAGGGGAATGTCCTCTTCGATGATCCAAGACCGAGGCACCGACGGCAGGCGGGAAACCAGCTCTCGGCTGACGATACACCGAACCGGTAAGGTCGGATTGCGTTCGCTCCATCGCTTCAATAACTCAACGTCTCTTTGAGCATCGGCTCCAACCATATGGTATTCACTAAAAGATGGGACCACCGTGCGAAATTTTGGGAAATATCGATAATCAAAACCATAGGGAAGAGACCTTACTAGATCCTCCGGCAAGCCAAGCCGGCTTAGTAGGAAATCTCTCTCATCTTCAGAGAAAACGACAACAGACTCGGCCTTTCGAAAGAGCCTAGCCAACCTACGGCAACGCGAAGATCCTGCGTCACTTCGGTAGGCTTCCAAACCCACCGAGACGAGAAACACAGGCGGATTCAAAACACCTATCCACTTCAGAAGCAAAAGAGGTATGCCGACATTGTTGCTTGTGGCAACGACCCCCGCAGCCCGACGCAATGTTGCCAAATGGGTCAACACGATCTGCGGATTTGAAGAATAGCCCGTCCACCACCTACTTAGCCTCCGCATGAGACCAGCCAGCACCCGGATAGAAAAGTGACTTGCTTGGCCGAACAAAGCCTCGACAGCCTTCCCATCCTCGGAGAACTCGGGATAACCAAACAGAGAAAACCCAGCTGGACCCTTCGTTACCAAAGCTTCTTCCCGGAGCGTTGTTTCCTTGAAAAGAAACACTACGGCATCCTGTTTCTTTGTAGAATCTCTCAAGTGAATTTAACCCAGTAGGGTTTATTAGCCCCTAACGCTGCTGGCTTTTGGCGTACGGCGGATCTATCTGATCTAAGCATCAGCCTGCAGAGGTAGCTCTTCCTTCTGCAAACGAAACGACCCATCCTCGATCCTCTCTCGATCTCCTACGCGGTAGTTGGCAAGTTTGCCCGGAGACGCAACAGGAAGACCAAAAATACGACGCAGATATCTAGAAATTCGAACTGACCAACGAGCACTTACTTGATCAGCTATGTTAAGCCTTGGCACGAAGTCGTCTGGATCCAGAGAGCTTCTTCTCAGAAAAACGAGGTGCAAACACCGAAAAGGTGACACCGCGAAATCATGATCATCCGATACTGCAAGTCGTTTCTCCGTCTCAACTCCATCTTTGAGGACTCTTTCACCACCGTGTAGACGCTCGAAACATCCTGTCCAGCTTTTCAGTAGCGAAAAATTGTAGAGCTTGTTCATAGCCCTTCCCGGAGGGGCCAAGTACCCATGAAAGGTACTGCCCTCCACTTCATCGACATGCAGAACGTTCCCGCGAATTTGAAAGACTCCTGAGTAACGACCTTCTCGTAGAGAATGAAAGAAAGCCACGGTCCGAACAGGATCATAAATTTCATCTCCATCCACACCGAAAACCCAGTAATCCCTCCCAACATACTCCTCGAGCGGTTCGTGAGAACGGGTAGGATCATCGATTTCCAGAAGTCGTATCTTTGACTCAGCAGCCGCAAGTTCTTGGATGATTCTTTCCGTATTGTCTGTAGAACGATGGTTGAGGATAAGAACCTCGTCGCAACAGGGGAGGATGTTCTCTACCGCACAACGAACAAAAAGATCTTCGTTATGAACCAATACGACCCCAAGAACCTTCATATTCTTGGCGGCTTTTGAGTCCATCCCGGCAAGAGTAAATATAGAGTCGCGGCCAAAGCCTGACGGGAAACCCCAGCGAAACGAAGAGTCTCGCACCAATCGGCCCACCGCTCTGAAAGGGGGCCCCGAAAGCATCGACGACGGCGTAACGAATTGACGACCTTTGCGCGATTGTAGTCGATGAGCGTCTTGACTTCATCTTCCGAGAAAAAGGGGCGGTGTTTACGCGCTAGACGTCCCAGCATATCGATTCGCCTCTTCCAGTTGAAGCCACCTGTCAAACTTGCCCCGTGGACGCGATATTCTAGGATCGGTTTGTCCAAAAGGACTCCGGAATACCCCCCTCCGACGAGCGAAAGGACTAAGTCATAGTCCTCCAAGCCAGGAAACCGTTCGTCAAACCCGACCTCGGCAACTGGCTTCCGACGAAACAGACTAGTCATATCAACGTAATTTCGGAGTTTCAAAAAATCGCGATCAAAGTCCGGAAAGTCAGATAGGCCACCGCGCCCCCCAAAATACTCACGCTGACCATAGACAAAGGCTACCTCGGGAGAATGCTTCTCCAATTCAGCAACCAAATTGGAGATCGCCCCCGGCTTCAAACGGTTATCCGAATCCACATACAACAGGTATTCTCCGAGAGACTCCTCAAGTGCTCGCTGCCGGGTAAAGACCACTCCACGGTTTTCTTCATTGCGCAGGATCTTCACCTCAGGAAAACCCTCAGCCAACGAAATCGACCGGTCGGTCGAACCATCATCAACCAGAAGAATCTCCCGGTCTGCAAAGTCTTGCGAAACCACACTCTTTAAAGCCTCTTGAATGGTATCTTCGCGATTCCAGCAGGTCAGCAGAACCGAAACCTTTGGGTGCGAACGCATGCTCCGCTCAAGATCCTTCCCTACAGCTGATTCCACGCCCGAACGACTCAAGCCCATCGCCATTTCCGGTTGGTTATCCTCTCAAGCCGTTGGTTTGGCTCGTGATAAAACTCTCTTAGCTCTTCTCTGAGCTCCGGATCAAAATCCTCCCCATACTCACCTTTCTTTAGGATGGGCCAATCGCCCCCCTCCCAAGGCGCCAATCCCAAAAAACCGAAAACCGTTTTCATCACCTCTTGAGGGTTCTCAAACATTTCCTCGCTTTCCACGAAGAGCATTTTTGCATGGGTAAACTCCTTCGTCCACTCCACGAGATTGTCGGCGTACAAGCCGCGCAGCAAATAGCGGCCGGGATGATGCTCTAGTCCATTGCACGCTATAAGCAATTCACGAGTATCCGCTCCATTCCACCAACTAAGAGAGGCCTTTATTCTATCCCTGAAAGAACCCTTCTCGACACCCGCTTTCACTAGCATTTGATGATCCGAAAAAGCTCTTTCAACCGGATCCCGGAATAGGAAAATCAACCTCACTTCCGGAACAACTTCCCGAACCGAACGAGCCACTCCGGGTTTGCTTAGATACTCGGGGCTTGCTTCACCGGTAGTAGTTCGCTGGCCTCGCAACACCCGCAAAAACTCTAGGGACCTCAGAGGATAGTACTGCCGGCATTGGAACGGACTTGCTCCGTGGCGCCAGAAGTTGTTCGGCTCCTTCATCGATGCCGCCAAGACTCCCGGATGTTGGCACAGATAATTATACAGTGACGTTGTTCCACATTTCGCTTCTCCCGGAATAATGAAGTCTGGCAACAACCGCAAAGACGCCGTTGCTTGTCGCCACCTCTTGGCCAAATCAGCACTCACACGAATGCGTCAATCTCCGCCTGAACAAGAACCTCCGCCAACCTAATCCCTCGGGTCTCCGCTTTCCACCCGAGTTTCTCTTTCGCCTTCGAGGGATCGCCCACAAGATTACCTGTATCTACTTTCCTGAAAAACCGTTCCGAGACACGAAGAACCTCCTTCCCTGATTCCGCGTCCACTGCTCTCTCTTCCAATCCCTGACCTTCGAAATTCAAATCAATTCCTGCCGCAGAAAAGCAATGGCAGATGAAATCTCTCAGCCGCGTCATCTCTCCAGTGGCCAGAACGAAGTCCTCCGGATTCTCTCTCCCAAGCATTTTCCAGAAAGCTTCGACATATTCGGGCGCGTATCCCCAATCACGAGCAGCATCGAGGTTTCCAACCTCTATTGGAGTGTGATCGCCGGCGTGCCACCTCGCCGCCGCTGATGCAATCTTTCGAGTGACGAAGTTCTCACCCCGTCGCGGCGATTCGTGATTGTAGGCGATTCCAGAAACCACAAACAGTCCGTGCACCCGACGGTAAACGCGACACATCGAGGTCGCAAAGACTTTGGCACAGCCGTAAGGGTTCTCGGGCCGGAATGCTGTCGAAAGATCCTGTGGCACTGTATCCGGGATTCCGAAAACCTCGCTTGACGAGGCATGATAGATGCGGGGGGAAACGGGAAGATCTCTGCAAATTTCGAGAATGGAAAGCGTGGAGACACTGACCTCTTGGAGCGTCGATTCAGGAACTGCAAAGCTCAAGCCAACATGACTTTGGCCGGCAAGATGGTATACTTCGACTGGTGCCACATCTCGGAATATCCTCCTCAAGCTAGTTACATCCTGTAGATCCGCGTAGTGTAGGAACAGCCTCTCCCCGTAGACTTTTGGATCTGCCCGCAAGTGTTCGATACGAGAGCGGTTGAACATGCTTGCCCGGCGAACGATCCCGTGAACCTCGTAACCTTTCGCCAGAAGAAACTCGCCAAGATAAGAGCCGTCTTGTCCGGTAATTCCTGTAATCAGCGCGGTTTTCATGAATCTGAGAAGAGGAGTTTTCGTAGCTCACCTCCAAATCGTTCCCCTGAAAACGAGTCTCGGAACTGTGAGCAAAGATCTTTCTGGCGCCAATCGTGACTCTCTTTGAAACGGCACATCTTACTCCAGGTCACCTCCGCGGGTTCATTTTTCTCCATGAGAATGCCTAGTTCATATCTCTTTACTCGGTCGCCCAAAAGGTATCCCTCTTCTGCGACCACTGGTGTTCCTAGAAGCCCGGCTTTTGTAAGGTTATTTGAGCTCCCTGAAAAATCCTCATAGCCAAGAAAAACCCATGCCGCGTCACGAATTATTGCGTTGTATTCCTCCTCCAACGGGATTTTCCCTTCGAGCAAGAGAAGGTTACTTCTCTCCTCTAGCGCAGTTTCTACGTAACCCCGCTCTGAACCCCGGAGGGTTTCTGGAAGCCACTCCCCCGCCATTACAAAAAGACAGCTTTCTTCCGCATCGGCATTTGCCAGATCTATGAAACGTACGATGCCTTTTTTGGCAGCAAGGCGTCCAATCAGCAGCACGATTGGACGTCCAGTAGCAGCCTCCATCGCTCGGTTGTGCACCTTTCCGGAATCGACGCAGCTCGAAAAAGTCACATCCGGCAACCACGATGCAGTTTTCTGCGGACCGATCCGTTTCTGAAGCTCTTCCACCCGGTACTCATCAAGCGTTGCCAACCGCCTCAACGGACTTCGTCGCAGAACCGAAGACAGCTTCTCTCCTTCCACGCTTTCATTACGAAGAAAATCTGCGGCAACCAGAAGGCCGATCGCAGAGCGGCGAAAACCCCGAAAAAACCAACGAATGTAGAAACTCTCCCAATCGAAAAGACACGGAAAAAACACCGTTGTGTCCCCTGAAAACGATCCTCCAAATACTGATTTCCTCAAAGCTCTTCCCGCAAAGAAAGCACCAGCCTGCCCCTGAATACTACGAGGCAAAGGAAATCGGGTTGAACGCCGTTTGCGAAACTCTCTCCAGAGAACGCCATAGTCAGGACCTTTGTTTAGCCCGGAAAAACACTCTCGGTAAGGAGAACGCACTTCAATTTGGTCGAAGTCGCTACTGGCGGATTCCACAATCAGATTCAAATACAAAGAGTTGTGTCCACCAGCCGACCAATCGGCGAGGACAAGCTGTTTGTTTCCTGAATGACTATGATCAATCATTCTCGTATCGTTTCCCGTTCGGAATTTGAGTTCTCACCGGAAGATCTCTTTCGAGCGAAATGGGCCTCATTGATAAAACTGAACTCCAGTTAGAGCCGACTTTACAATGAAAGACGCCGACCTTCGGTCGAGCTCTAACAAGCTTCGTATCCCAAACGCTTCATAACCGGTTTGAAGCGACTAAAAACTCGATCCGATCTTTTGGCTCCCATTTGATTTCTCCAAGGATCCCGAGCGCCCTCTCTCAAAAAGCTGGCACGTCTGTGATCCCCTTTCTCCTCAAACTCCTTTTTCCGCTTGGAAAATGATTGTCTGTCAATGACCTCTTCGACTCGGTTATCTTCGATCTCCATTTCTAGGTGGCTTGGAACCAGTCGAAGCTGTTCGAAGGGATCATCCAGTAGTTTTTCGTATTGTAAGCATAGAACACCAGAGTCCAAAAAAGACAGCACATGCTCATCCCATGATTTCGTTATTGAGAACCGTGGAGGCGCCTTACCCTTCATCAAAATTCTTTCGAACAGAAACCCCCTAAAGAACCTCTTCTTGAAGAGAAAATCGACGAACTTCCTTCCGTTCCGTGTATAGGCAATACGAGGAAAAAACTCAACAGCCTTGAATTCGAAGTGATCGATTCCTGATAGAAATATGCTGCGCGGATCACGGATAATATAGACCACCCGACTTCGTCGAATTGGCCATCTATCCAACTGGTCTAGATCGAAATGGCTTTTATAACACCCAAATCGCGAATGCCGCGATTCACCTTCGCGGGCGATTTCATGGTAATCGTTTTTCGCCCCTAAAAAATTAACGACGGGACACTCGACCAAGTCTGCGACCATGCGGGTCAACCAAGTGCAACCACTTTTGGGGAACCCCCCCACCACGATTGCTTCCAAATTCCTGACATCTGCCTGCATTATCCAACCAAGATTAAAGGGCATCTCAGATCACCTCGCCAACGGGCGTAGTGTATTTGAGAAATTGGTACCAAAATGTGAGAATCAAGATTCCAAAAAAAGACAGTATCCGCTTCGAATCGACGAAGTTTTATCCCTTTGGCAACTTTAGGGCAGTTCAGCCTGTTAGACTTCTAAGCAGTCTGTTTCGATTACGTAATGCCCTAAGTTCCTTCTTAGCGAAACGCTCAAAAGTCCGTCGCGTTCTCTTGTTTACTAATGCGAATGGAAGAAGGACGTAATAGGCAAATCGACGGCGCCTCCCCGCAGTATTCTCGCACTGAATTAGCACGTTCAAACCACCAAAAAAACAGTGAAGACCATTTCGCAAACCCAACTCTCGACAGACCGTGTAGTAGTCGTCACACCAGATGCTAGCTTTCTCGGGATCCTTAATAAAATTGCCGTCATGGCGTCGATAGTACAACCAAACGCGATCTTCAAAGTGGATGTTTAAATGCCGGGTCGCCCGAAGCCACCAATCGAAGTCTTCGATCTGGAGATCCTCGCGGTAGTAACCGATTCTCTCAAAAACCTCGGTCCTCACCATCTTGCTCCCTGTAACGAAATTTCGCTTCCAGCGGAGGAATGGCCGAAACTCATTTGTCCCGTTTACAAAAGGATTGCCGCCTTCTACATCTCCATAACGCACTTCTCCATTCACTACAATGGACGCACGTCCATGGACAAGGTCTACATCCGGTTTCGCATCCAGCAAGGCCACTTGCTGCTCTAGCCGCGTAGGCGGCCAGAAATCATCTGAAGCACAACCTGTAATATAAACTCCCCGACTCATATGAATCAGTTGGTTGTAAGACTTCGCGATACCCTGATTACTCTGTCTTTTGAAAAAGAACCCGTATTTCTGGCTGAGTGATTCGAGTATATCGGGAGTTCGATCCGAAGATCCATCATCCAAAACGATGAGCTCAAAATCTTGGTAGGTCTGAGTGAAAATGGATAGTATAGCCTGCTCCACGAATTTCTCGTGGTTGTAGGCAGACATCCTAACAGTCACCTTTGGATTTTGCCTGTTTATAATATCCTTCCGTTACAAGGCAGTAGCCCGGCTGTATTCCTTGAAGTCATCTTCAAGAAGCGCCCTCAAATCGTCTAGGAAAACATCACTTGGCTCCGGTGCTACTCGCTTTCTTTTCCCTAACAACGTCAATAGCTTTCCGTAGTAAGGCTTTATCATGTGGCGAAAACGACTAGGAAGCTTATCGTGCAAAGAGACTATAGACGCTCCATTTTGCACTCTCTTGTTGGCAGTTTTGTTAAATTCCATTCGGGATTCACCAATATCAAAAGCGTCCACTTGAAGAAAATTGAAACAATAATCCATCACCTTGGAAGGCTTCTGAGCCAAGTCTTCGGTTCGAATCAGAAGAACATTCTCTTCGCCAAAAATGATCTCAATTAAGGGGACAAAATAGCTATACTTACTCTTTCGAAAGTACCAAGGATAACAACCCCCTCTACTGATCTCTATATCGACAGGAGATCCTGCTTCAACTTTCAAGGCCTTGGGGAGTTTTTCGTTTTCAAAACCAATAGCATACATCCATCGGTAGTGAGACAAGAGTCGCTCCAAAGGGTCTCTTAGAATCAATATAATTCTAGGTCGAATCAGTTCCTTTTTGATTCGGACTAAAGCGGGCTCCCAAGTTGAGTAGCTTGTACTCGATTCACCGAAAAATTTGGAATTTTCATCTGCATGGTCGAATAGTGAATCATGCCAGCTCGCCCCTTTTTCATAAACTGCCTTTAACGAGAAATAATGCGGCTCTTTTCTGGATGACATGCAAATCTCAGGATGCAGATCCAGGTATTTGTGGAGACTACTTGTCGCACACTTAGCAAATCCCGGTACCAACAGATTGCACTTCATTTACTTGCCTAATAATATATTCGACTTCAGAGGAACCCATCGTGGGCCCGATCGGCAGACTCAACACTTCCCGGTGAATGACCTCCGTAATCGGTAGCGAAAACCGGCGTAATTCCGGAAAGGCGTCCTGCTTGTGTGGAGGCACTGGGTAGTGAATTGCGGTTTGAATACCTTTCGCCAACAGTGCCTCCGCCAGCTGGTCTCGCTGAGGATGACGGATAACAAAAAGGTGCCAAACGTGCTTCCCGTAGTCTGCCACATACGGGAGGATGAGCGACCTCAGGTGATTGAAAATACCCAGTTCGCTCTGGTAAGCACACGCTAGAGTCTCCCGCCTTTCGTTGTCTGAGCCAAGGTGACGGAGCTTCACGCGAAGAATAGCCGCTTGAAGCTCATCAAGGCGGCTGTTGAGGCCTTTGTATTTATTGTAATTTCTTTTATGCGATCCGTAGTTCCGGAGCGCTTTTACCGCCCCTGCAAGGTCCGAATCATCGGTCGTAACCGCGCCGCCATCCCCCAGTGCACCCAAGTTCTTCGATGGGTAGAAGCTGAAAGCTCCAGCGTCTCCCAGTGATCCAGCCTTCCGCCCTCGATAGGTCGCTCCTTGCGCCTGAGCAACATCTTCGATGACCTTAAGACCATGCTTTTCGGCTATCGTAATGATCGGATCGATGTCCGCACACTGTCCGTAGAGGTGGACCGCCATGATCGCCCGAGTCCGATCGGTAATCGCTAGCTCGATCAGCGCAGGATCAATGTTGTAGGTGCGCTCATCCGGTTCGACCAGGACGGGGTTCAAGCCGGCTCGGGTGATTGCAAGAATCGACGGGATACAGGTATTCCCTGGAACGATGACCTCATCGCCGGTCTCCATGAATCCAAATTCACAATAGGCCATGAGAATGAGAATGAGCGCATCAAGACCATTGGCTACGCCAAGACAGTGCTTGACTTCGCAATACTCAGCAAATTCTTGCTCAAACAGTTCACCCTCTTGCCCAAGCAGATACCAGCCCGAATCTAGGACGCGGGCAATTGCTGCGTCAATTTCGTCCCGGTACTGTTCGTTGACGGCTTTGAGATCGAGGAACTTTATGCTCTCTGGATCCATCTTAAGAATTCATCATAATCTCTTATGTAATCTTCCTCCTCGTAAGGCTGGTCGGCTAATACCAAAAGAACACAATCCTCTGAAAACGTATGCATGGTATGCCATACGCCGGGCTCAATCAGGATTCCCCGATCACGGCCGTTGAGAGTAACAGTCACCTCGCCGGCACCCTCGTCCAAAGTCGTTTCACAGGACCCTGCAACAGCGACTGCAACTTGGCGTAGAGTTTTGTGGGCGTGATCTCCGCGGCGGGAGCCTCCCGGCGTCCCACACAGGTAGTAGATCCTAGCTATGGGAAAAGGCACACTGACGTTCTCTTCAATCGACACGAGCTGACCACGGGAATCCGTGAACGGAGAGAACTCTACATAGGATACTCTAGGACTCTTTGGATCCATTTCGAACAAGCTCAAAGTGCTTTCTAATTCGAGTTGTAGCCCTGAATCCCTGTCCGAATAACAGTCGCAGGATTACCCACGACGACCGAGTTGGCAGGAACCTCTTTGGTCACAACCGCTCCACCTCCAACGATCGAGTTAGGCCCAACCACGACACCCGGTAAAATCGTCGCGTTGACTCCGATAAAGGCTCCCTCGCCAATCTTGATCTGCCCGCCCAGAACAGCACCTGGACCAAAGCTCACGTAGTCCTCAACTTCGACGTCGTGCCCGATGGAGACACTTCGGTTGATCAAGACATGTTCTCCGAAGTGGGTGTTGGCAGCAACCACCACGCCCGCATTGACACTCAGCCCTGGTCCCCAACGACAGGATCGTGCGATTACTGCAGAAGGGTGTAGCATATCGGCAAAAGCGCGAAATCCATGATCGAGAACCTCGACCTTCAGCCTCTTTCGAAAGTTCGGCGTAATCAGGGGAATCACCACTGGAATGTTACGATCACAGTGGCCCAGGTCACTAATCTGAAAAAGCGGCTCCAGGCCGTCTGGAACTGGTTCTGTCGGCTGATTGTGAATATAGCCGAGTATTTTTCTCTTCGACTGATCAGCAATCTCTGCACAGTCTTTCGTATACGAAGAAGCAACCCCGTAAAAATAAACAGGATTATCTTTCACCATCTTGCATCACTAGATTACGTGCTGGTTGCCCGGCCATAGAATCCTCTCCCCGGCTGCAGATTCAAATGGCCTCTCAACTCGAGGGCTGTCATCACACTTCGGTTGTTGGCCTCTGCAACCACGTGGACTCTTCTGAGCAAATCCGCATTTGTGGCAAGCTTGTTCCGCTTATCATCATACCAGATGTTATCTTCAAGCCCGACACGAACGCCATAACCACTGGCTACTCCGACTGAATTCATCATCAACTGCGCGTCACCGATCCCCGCAAAGCTCCAAAAAGACCCCTCCGGAAGATCCCGCACCATGAGTCCGGCCATGGTGAGATCCGCCTGCGAGCAAGCAATATTTCCGAAGAGAAGATTAAAATAATGCGGTGCCTTCAGAAGCCCTTTCCGAATCAGGTATTTCGAATAGTTGATCATACCGATATCGAAGACCTCTAGCTCTGGTAGAATACCTTTCTCCAGCATCTCGTTAGCCAGGGCTTGAATCATCGATGGTGAATTGACGCTTTCGACCTTATTGAAGTTTAAAGAACTCAGGGTAAGGCTTCCCATATCTGGCTTCTGTTCACCCAGCAATTGCAAGGGTGCAGACCGAGCCTCAAAGGTTTTCACATTTCGCCCACTGAGAGACACACAAATGACCAACTCCTGATCAAACGCACGAATACCTTCAATAATCTCCCCATAAAGTTCGGGCTGATGCGTCGGCTCCCCGTTTGACGCCTCTCTCGCATGCAAGTGGACCATCGATATGCCGATCTGGGAAGCGACGCGAACATCTTCGATAATCTCCTCTACAGAGATCGGCACGTGCGGCGTCATCTCTTTGGTGGGAATCATTCCCGTAGGCGTAAAGTTAATGATTAGGTTCATGTTTGTGAGCTTTGGACAAAACAAGGATAGGCGACACTGTTAAATAGAGATTTTAGAAAAAAAATTCATGACAACTCCCAGTTAAGAATAGGCGCAACAGGACCATCGCGCCGTTTGTGCCAATAGGGCGAGTCACTCAAACCTCCTTGCACTTGGAAACTGAATTCGATGCTGTCTGTCGCGGGATTGACGAGCCAAACCTTTTTGAATAACGAAGCACGAAGCTTAACCAAGTAGATTCCCTCGTTCAGAAAGTGACGCGGAATGCATACTCGAAGAGTCTGCCTCCCAGCACCAATGCGGGTCGGATCTGTCCCCTGGCTATCGGTGTGAGTGGAGCTAAAAACTGTCCGGGCATTTTCGTCTCGCAGCTCAATACCGACAATCAACCTGGGCTCTTCTACAGCTACATCGAACTGTATCTCCACGTAGAGATCCTCGTCTTTACGAACGGCAGACCGAGCCGGCTGCCTGTTCTCATCCAAAAGCGAGAGATTCTTTGGAAAAAAGTAAGCGGATTGGTAACTGCCATCCAAATTCTCCCAGACAGGCACTACCTTCGACTCCGAGGGATCACCCAGAACATGATTTCGAATGACCGTTGAGATACTATCGCTTTGAAAAGTAACTAAGCCTTCGTCGATGATCACTCCCCTGTTGCATAGATTCTCAACGGCATTCATCTGGTGGCTGACAAATAGAACGGTGCGTCCTTCCTTGCTGACCTCTTTCATTTTTCCGAGGCATTTACTCTGAAAATCTGCATCACCTACCGCCAAGACCTCATCGACAACCAGAATATCCGGATCAAGGTGGGCCGCTACGGCGAAAGCTAAACGAACGTGCATCCCGGAGGAGTAGCGCTTCACCGGCGTATCAACGAAATCACTTACACCCGAAAACTCTACAATCTGGTCGAACTTCTTTTTTACCTCTCGACGAGACATTCCGTGTATCGCTCCATTCAGATAAACGTTTTCACCGCCAGTCAGCTCAGGGTGAAATCCGGTTCCAACCTCAAGCAAACAAGAAATCCGTCCTTTGGCCTTAATGCTACCTCGGGTCGGTTTTGTGATCTGAGCCAGTATCTTTAAAAGTGTGGACTTGCCGGCACCATTCTTCCCGATGATCCCCACAATATCACCCTGATTGATTTCGAGATTGATTCCTCGAAGTGCGAAAAAACGCTTTTCCTCGATCCGTGTAACACGCGATTCTCCCAACAAGTCAATTTTTGAGTTTGGATCATCTTTTCCGCGAATACGAGAATACAGAGACTGCAAGTCGCTAACCAGGGTGCCCCCACCGATCGTCCCGAGACGATATTCTTTCCAGATATCTTCGATCAAGATTGAGGCCATTTCAGACGGTATCCATGAAGGTCGCTTCAATCTTGTTAAAAATAAGCGTTCCTGTGAGCAAAAGGACACATGCGAAGGAGAAGGAATAGCCCAACGCCAACCAGGAAAACTCTCCTACCCCCAGAAATCCATGTCGGAACGTTTCAATCACTGCGCTGATTGGGTTCGCTTCAATTATAAACCGATACTTCTCCGGAATCGTTGAAACCGGGTAGATAATAGGCGTTGCATACATCAAGAGTTGTATACCGAAGGAAACCAAATTCGAGAGATCGCGGTATTTCGTTGTAAGTGCGCTGATCACCAAGCCGGAAGCCAGACCAAGCATCCCAAGAATCAGGATCAGGATCGGAAACAGGGCAATAGTTGGGTTGGGATCTACGTCTCCCCTCAAATAGTAGAAGACGTAGAATACCAAAAATAGCCCCACTTGAATCGCCAGGAGGACCAGATTTGAGATGACTACGCTTATCGGAACCAAAAGCCTAGGGAAATAGACTTTCCCAAACAATCGGGCGTTTGCCGTGAAAGTCGTCGAAGTCTTTGTCAGCGACGAGGAAAAGTAAAACCAGAGGGTCACTCCGGACAAGTAGAAGAGCACCTTCGGCAAACCATCCGTCGAAAGGCCAGCAATTGTTCCAAAGACGAATACCATCATTACCGTAGTAAGAATCGGCTGGATCAAGAACCACAAGGGTCCAAGGACAGTTTGTTTGTAAGTCGCTACAAAATCGCGGCGGACGAAAAGATAGAGGAGGTCCCGATAATCAAAAATCTCCCGGACAGGAATAGAAAAAATCCCGCGTTCCGGTGTGATCTCAATGGTCCACTCTTCAGTCGTTTTCTTCATTGTGGTCTTTTAATAAATGGTAAAGCTATGCTGCCGCCCCTGGACAATCACACCGTACAGGCTAGTGAATCCAGTCTGGAGCGATTCGTAGACCGCCAGATTAGTCTGATTCTTCTGAGGTAAATACCTCGTTCAAAAGAGGAAGGACCTTGCGCGCCCGTTCGCTCATGGTTGAGAGACGAACCACCCTCTCTTGAAAAAACTCTCCGTCATCACCATCTTCTAAAGACCGAAGGTATTCCTTCATCCGGTCCGTCCGTCTTTCGGTGTTCTCAATGTACTGCTCCAGCTCGCCCTTGAGGAAAGCACCCACAAAGAGCTGAAAATCCGTCTCTGCCTCGAAATGCTCACGACGTTCCCCCTGGGTATAAACGGGCTTGATCGCCCGAAATACCTTAAGCGTCCGCAACCCCTGGCTGGCAGAACCCAAACTGATCCCCAACGCCTGAGTAAGATCATCCATCGATACCGGACGCGGGCTGGAATAAACAAAGCCGTAAATAGACCCAATCGTTTTCGGCAAACCCATCAACCGAAACAACCGCACCATAAAATCCACCATCTCCAACTGGAGGGATGAGATCGCTGGATCTAACCCAGCTTTTGAAGCGACTTCCTGCACTAATTTCATTTATTTCATTTTTATCTGAAAAAAGTAAACAAAAAAGTCCGATAAAAATACTTGTTTTAACCAGGTTTATTATATTTGACTTGCAGGTAAAACAAAGTGTGAGTTTTCACCTATGAAACGAAGGCGTAGGCGACTGGTAGCACACGGAGTGGGTTATTATCATCTGATGAGCCGGACGGTGAATGGGGAGGCTTTGTTTGGGGAGGTGGAGAAGGAGGTGCTTCGGCGGATGCTGTGGCAGGTAGCGGAGTTTTCGGGGGTGCGGGTGATCACCTATGCTTTGATGAAGAACCACTTCCATTTGCTGGTAGAGGTTCCGGAGAAGCAGGAGATCAGTGATACTGAACTGGTGAGGCGTTACGGGGTGCTCTACCCTCGGGTGACGCCCTGGCAGCCTCTGAGCGCTGGAGCGCTTGAGAGGCTGCTCTCTACTTCCGCAGGGGAGGCTGTGCGTCGTCAGCTGCTGGAACGCATGCATGATGTCTCTTGGCTGATGAAGACATTGAAGCAGCGGTTTACCCTCTGGTACAATCGCACGCACGAGCGCTACGGACCGTTGTGGTCAGACCGGTTCAAGAGCGTTTTGGTTGAGGGAGAGAGATGGGCACTGCGGACGGTAGCGGCCTATATCGACCTCAATGCGGTCCGAGCCGAACTAGTAGAGGATCCTAAGGACTACCGCTTCTGCGGTTACGGGGAAGCGGTTGGAGGAGGCACCCGTGCGCGCGAGGGCCTCTCGGTTCTTGGGGGGGATCTCTCCGGCTACCGACAAACCCTCTACGGAGCAGGTTCAGAGGAGAAAGAGGGGAAGGCTGTCCTGAGCCGAGAGGAAGCCCTGCGGGTGTTGGAGAGGGAGAAGGGTAAACTGCCGCTGACCGTGGTGCTGCGCTGCAGGGTGCGCTACTTCACCGACGGAAGGGTTCTGGGCTCGGAGGCCTTTGTCGCTAGTCAGGCCGCTACGCAGCCGCAGCTCTCAGCG
>JBCDMB010000020.1 GCA_038744685.1 Verrucomicrobiota bacterium | reverse complement strand
CACCCTGCGCAGAATGAGCTTTTTGCCGTTCGGGAGGGGTTGCTCTGTCTCTGTGGTAGCTGCTACTGCGAGAAGCTCCGAACGTTCGGAGGCTTTCTTTGCCTCCCGTGCCGCCATCTCCTGCTCGACTTTGTTTTCAGCCTCAACTGTGGATAAGGTCCCCTGCTTCTCCTCCGATCCGAGGAGTATAGCGGGTCCTAAAGCGAGCAAAGCGGCCAAGATCCTTAACATCCCGCAATCAACTTCTGGCAAACACACACGGTGGTCAATGAACTATTCGCTGAAAGATCAAAAAAATGCTATTTATAACCAGTCGTTATATGCCCCTCAAGAGAATATCATGCACTCCACGAGATGGGAGCAGCGAAAGACAAGGCCGCAAACAAGATCGCTATTCGTCTGGGGCAGGCCATTCGCTCGCGACGCGAGGAGGCAGAATTGAGTCAGGACGAACTTGCATGGCGTGCTGAAATCCACAGAGCTTACATGGGCACCATTGAGAGAGGCGGACAGAATATCACTGTTTATAAACTATTTCAGGTCGCGAGGGCTCTCGGCTTGAACCCCTCCGATATCCTTCGGGATATGGAGCTTTAACGGTGTTTGACCCAGCAGAACTTGCTCGCAACCAACTAAATATGACCTCTCTAAAAGAAAAAAAATGTGAAGCCTGTAGGGCTGATGCTCCTCCGGCGACCGATGAGGAACGGGTGCGGTTTCTTAAGGAAATTCCGTCTTGGAAGATTGAAGTGGTTGATGGTGTCGACCGACTCACCCGTGTTTTCTCTTTTCCCGACTTTGCCGGTGCCCTTACATTTACGAACCAAGTCGCCGAAATAGCCGAAGAAGCCGGGCACCACCCTCTTCTGATCACCGAGTGGGGGAGGTGTACGGTTTCCTGGTGGTCACACGAAATGGGTGGACTGCACTTAAACGACTTTATCCTCGCAGCGAGGACCGACGCGCTGATCTAGAGCGAATCAGCCGACAGGCTGACTCTCCTTAACTTCAAGTCCACTGATCCGAAGAAAATTCTCCAAAATCGTCTTTCCTTCAATGGTCGCCAGCGACTCTGGATGAAATTGGACACCATGAATCTCGTAGTCCCTGTGTCGGAGGCCCATGATTTCACCTTCCTCGGTTTCCGCAGTGATCTCCAGGACTTCCGGAAAAGTCTCTCTCTCGACAATCAGCGAATGATAGCGAGTAGCATCGAAGGGATTCGGTAGACCTTTGAATAAGCCTTCTCCGTTGTGGTGGATTGGAGAAGTCTTTCCATGCATCAATCGTTCCGCCCGGACCACATTTCCCTCAAAATACTGGCCGATACACTGGTGACCAAGGCAAACGCCAAAAAGCGGCACCTTCCCACCGAAGCGCTCAATCCACGACAGGCTCTCTCCCGCCTCATTGGGTGAGCAGGGGCCCGGAGAAATGACTACCGCGGCGGGCTCCATCGCATCTGCGGCCTCTGCGGTCAGCTGGTCGTTACGAAAGACTTCCGGCAACACCCCCAACTCTCCAAAGTACTGGACAAGGTTGTAGGTGAATGAGTCGTAATTATCGAGGAGGAGAAGCACTCACGCAGGTTGGTCGTGAAACCACTCCCGGTCAAGAACGCGCCCACTCCGAAACCGAGCATTTCCAACGATTAAAAACACCTCCGGCTTGCACAACACTCATGCTCTTCCTACTCTCTCCGGAATGTCTGACGATCCGACTTTTCCACCTCGCCTGACTGATAACTTTAGAGAGCACGCTCGGCACTACATCCCTCTGACTGATGCCGACTCAGATGAGCTCTTGGAATCCGTCGGACTTCGTTCTCTCGACGACCTTTATTCCCACATCCCGGAATCGATTCGGTTTCAATCAGCCCTTCCGGTTCCTGACGAAAAAGATGAAACAGAGACCCGAGAATACCTTTCAAACCTTTCCGCAAGAAATCGTCCTCTGACAGGATTTGCGTCCGATGGCTTACCCGACTGGAAACAACTGGACATAGTTGGTAAGGTTGCCGCACTGAGACGCTTGGCAACGAGCTACACGCCGTATCAACCGGAGCGGAGTCAAGGCACGCTGACCGCTCACTGGATTTATCAATGCCTTCTTTCCGAACTCACTGGATTCGAGGCAGTCAATTCATCCCTCTACGATCGCTCAACCGCACTGGTCGAAGCCGCTTTTTGTTGTTTTCGCCTCAAGAAGAAATCGTCCCTGATCGCTGTTGCCAGCACTTTGGAGCCGTCCGATCTCGCAGTTCTCCGCACCCACCTCGCAGACACCACCTTTTCGTTCGTTTCGGTAGATTGTGATCCAGCAACCGGGAGAATCGATCCTTCAGTTGCACGCGAGCTGCTTCGCGAACGAGCGGATTCAATCGCTGCCTTTGCATTCCCACAGACCAACACTTTTGGCCTCCTCGAAGATGTCGATTCCCTGACTGACCTCTGCCGGGAACTAGACATTCGAAGTGTCGCAGTGATTGATCCGTTCCTCCTAGGGCCCGGAGGTCTGAAGCCTCCGATCGAATTTGGAACTGAGGGTGCTGACATCGCGATAGGAGAAGGCCAGCATCTCGCGCTGGAGCCCAACTTTGGAGGACCCGGGCTTGGTCTATTCGCGATTCGCTTCGACAAGGCCCATCGCAACGAGATTCGCAACGCTCCTGGACGTTTCGTCGGAGGTGCAAGGGATCGAGCCGGCAACAATGGAAAAGTCATGGTTCTCTCCACTCGCGAACAACACATTAGAAAGGAAAAAGCGACGTCGAACATCTGCTCCAATCAAGCGTTCCTCGCCACCCTTGTAGGGGCATCGCTGCTCACTCGTGGAGCCGAGGGCCTTGAAGAGGCGGTCAATTCAGCAAAGGCAGATCGAGCTTACTTCCTCAAGGAGCTAGAGAAGATCCAAGGCGTTCGCAACGCCTTCCCCGAAAGCCCTGCCTTCCTCTCCGTCACCCTTGAGACCGAATACTCAGTTGATGAGTTTATTGAATCGGGTCTTTCCGAAAACCTGTTGGTAGGTACGGCTGTGGGAGACCGCCTTCCTGGCGAAAAGCGCAACCTTATCAAGCTCACTTTTACGGACAGAACGAGCCGCCGCGAGGTCGAGCAAGTGCTTGCCCTCTTTAAAGAATTGGAGACCGAATCCAGTTTCACGTTCACTGCACCACCCTCACCGACCGCCGACCAGCATCGCGCAAGCGGACCGGCGATTCCCCGATTTTCCGAGGATGAGATCTACCATTATTACACACGCCTTGATGCCTTAAACGCTGCACCCGAGGAAGGCCCTTACCCTCTCGGATCGTGCACGATGAAATACAACCCTTATTTGAACGAATGGGCTGCGGGTCTGGAAGGATTCACCCGTATCCATCCATCGGTTCCGGAAAGCTGCGCCCAAGGTTCGCTCGAGGTGCTGTTCGAAATTCAGGAATGGTTTCGCGGCCTTACAGGTCTCGCGGGGGTGACGACTCAACCTGTTGCCGGAGCACAGGGAGAACTCGTCGGCCTAAAAATGTTTCAGGCCTATCATCGAGCCCGGAATGATCTTCGGCGCGATGTCATGCTCATTCCGAGTTCTGCCCACGGAACCAACTTTGCCTCAGCCGCGATGGCTGGTTACCCGGCAGGAACAGGGATTGCCCTTTTGAAAGCAGACTCGACCGGCTGTATCGATCCCGAAGATCTTGATGCAAAAATCGAGGAGTTCGGATCACGAATCGCTGGAATCATGATCACGAACCCGAACACCGGAGGCATCTTCGAAACCGCGTTCGCCGAGATTGCCGAGAAAATCCACAACGCCGGTGGCCTGGTCTACCTTGACGGGGCAAATCTAAACGCTATCGCTGGTTGGATTGATCTGGGTGCGATGGGCGTCGATGCGGTGCACAGCAACCTCCACAAGACATGGACCATTCCCCACGGCGGAGGAGGCCCGGGAGACGGAATCGTGGCCGTTAGCGAGAGACTCCTCGACTTTCTCCCCGGAAAGCAAATCATTCGAAAAGACGGTAGGTTTACTTCAGTCACACCTACCCGTTCTATTGGCACGTTTCACCGCAACTTTGGAAATTTCGCTCACAAGGTGCGCTGCTATGCCTACCTCCTGCGCTTGGGGAATGAGGGAATTCCCCGCATGAGTGGAACTGCAGTTCTTGCGGCCCGCTATCTCCAGACCTCCCTTCAGGACAACTTTCCCTTGCTGCCAGCAGGAACAGAAAAAGCTCCAAGAATGCATGAGTTCATCCTGACGCTGACCGAGGCGCAGTTTGCGGCACTGGAGTCCATCGGCGTATCCCGCCAGCAAGCCATCCCCTCCTTTGGCAAAATGTTCCTCGACTTCGGATACCACGCACCAACCGTCGCGTTCCCAGAGGCTTTGGGATTGATGTTCGAACCAACCGAAAGTTACACCAAAGCTGAGTTGGATCGACTCGCCGAAACCGCAAAGGCCATCGGCGATCTCGTCATCAATCATCCGGAGATTATCCGGGATGGACCTCATTTCTCTCCCACTAGACGCTTTGACGAAGTTGCTGCGAATCGGACTCCGATTCTCCGAGAGTCTGTTCAAGAGCTACCACCGATTCCTAAGATCGGCCGCACCTCAGTAAGCCTGATCCAGAGACCTGTTGAGGCGATCGTAGACGAACTGAAGTCACTCTCCGAAATTGAAGCACCCATAGTAGCGTAAACCGTCTTTCCGGGAACAAGGGCGGTTTCATTGCTCTTACCCTTCCGTTATTGTTCGACGAGTCTTCTGCCTTTCACCACCGTAGTTATACCGAATTCGGTATTACAAACCCATGGTGAACGGTGCGAAAGCTAATCAACAAGGAGCCTCCACACTCCTTTACGTTTCAGCCGTCCTCCTCGTTGGCCTTATCGGTCTTGCAATCTGGCGTTGTTCGCTTCCCTGGAGAGTTCTTTCTCCACTTGCCGGGAGCGAGGCTAGTTGGGACCTGCGCTCGGACTCAGTTCGCATTCAGCCTCTCCGAATCAGTGACGGTCCCCTCACTCTCATCGCACCAATTGCGCGAGCAGAAAGCCCGTGGCTAGATCTTCTCGCAGACGGAACGATCAATCTCCTCCGAATCGTCGATGCCCGAATCGAATTTGCGGACCCTCCGGATCGTTTTCAGGAGATAGACTTTTCCAGATGGAGCGAACAACTACGCCCTGACCGACTACCCGTCGACAAGCTCGATTTTCCAAATGCCAAACTAAAGATTCCCATCTTTCCAGCCACTCTTGAGCTGGACGTATCTGCTATTCGGAACCGAGCAGGCGCACTCGAATCAACTGCCCACGTTGAGGGAGGCGGGCTTACCCTTGAAGGGTTTTGCCGCCTCGGATGGGACTCTCTCGAAAGCGGTGGATCGTTCGACGGTACCTACCTCAGGCAGGACAATCCCTTCTTCTTTGCATTCTTTGGAGAAGAGCCATTTCGATCTCTACTTCGTCCGTTTCGGCAAATTCAGTTTGAAGGTAGCTTTGTCCTTGATTCGTCGTGGCGGTTCAGTGAGGGGATCCGGCTGATCACCGCGGCGCAGCAGAGTGCTGATTTTGGAGGAGAAGAGCTACGGGAGCTCGCTTTTTCCGGTGCTACTGTCTTTCCCAACTCCTCTCATCGAGAGAATCGCGCGATCCTCGAAGGCCTTCTCGCAGATGAGACGACATTCTTCCAAATCGAGATCAACCGCCGTGCAGATGGACCGATTCGTATCGATGTATCCGTGAACGAATCCAAACTGTTCCGAGTCGAAGCCAGCGCATGGGTCGATGACGCTTCTGCAAGAATGATTCTGGATGAAAACGAACGAGAGATTCCAGGCCGTCTACGAGTGGATAAGGCCGGAGGACTTGTCTTCACCCCCGCAGAGACAATCCGCACATCCTACGAACCATTTCATCTTCCTGGGATTTTCGGACTCGCTGAGAGCCTATCCTTTTAAGAATCTAGAAAGGTTTGTACTAGCCGACGCAACTGCAATGAATGATCCGCAATCCGCTCTACACAAATCTCTGCTTTTCTCTCTAGCCCTCTTGTTTATAGCTGGGTGTTCACGCCCTGAGAAAAAGATGATTCCGGCAGGTAATGTATGGGACTTTGTTCAGGATCGTGCCGCTGATCACCAGCTTGATCCCGGTTTCGTTTTCTCAATCGCCTTCGCAGAGAGTTCGTTTAACGCCTACGCGGACAGCGGAAAAGCGCGAGGGATTACCCAAATGAGTGGTATGGCTTGGGAGACGGTTACCGACATCTCTTTCAACCGCGCTTGGGACTGGAGAACCAACCTCAATACCGCAATGCTTTATCTAGTGCACTGCAGAGAGCTTCTCACTGAGGCAGAATCATTCAACTATCCACTTTTAGCGGCGGCCTATCGATACGGACCAAATGCAGTGAAGGACGCCGGCTACCAGATTGAACAATTGCCCGAGCCTAAAAACGACATCTACCGAGCTATTTTCAACGGACACATCCATCCGCACCCGCCACCGGACGAAGATGGTTCGTAATACCCTTCGGGTTAAGTCTTGCCTAATCCACTCTCTGATACGAACCCCGTTCCAAACGGTTAATCGAGATCGTCTTCGCCGAAATAGTCCTCATCAAACTCCTCTTCTTCTTCAAGATCGCTGGACCGCTTTTTCTTCCACTTGGATCCTACCCATATTGCAATCTCATAGAGGCCGTAGAGAGGTCCGGTCATGATCATGAGAGTGATGGGGTCTCCGGTCGGGGTGATAATCGCCGAAAGAACCAGGATTCCGATGAAAACCAGCTTCCGCTGGCCTCGTAATGCTTCTGGTGTCAAAATCCCAAGGTGAACGAGGAGAACCAAGACTACAGGAAACTCAAAGAGCGCCCCCATCAATACACAAAGCCAGACCACTAAACTGTAGTATTCGGATGCGCTCCACAGAAGCTCGAGACCCAACATTGAGTTGAGAGCGATCGACACCCGAAAAGCCGCGGGGAGAATGACAAAGAAGGCGAAGGCAACGCCGAGGAGAAAGAGGAAAAACCCCACTGTTAAAGCTGGGACGAGGACTTCCTTCTCCTTTTCGGTCAAGGCAGGTGCTACAAACTGCGCGAGGGCGAATAGCATAAATGGCAACGAACAGGAAAGCCCTCCGAGGAAGAGCACCTGCAACATCACAGTAAATACCCCCATTGGGCGGCGGGAGAAAAGCCCTTCCAGCATATCCGGATCGCTAGCACCCTGAGCCCAAACAAAGGGCATTCGTAGAAAATCGGTCAACGAAGGAAGAAAAAATGCAAGGATGATTACTCCTACAGCGAAGGCTCCGATGCAGCGTGCCAGGGTGAACCGCAGTTCCTCGAGATGCTCGAGGAAAGTCATCTCGTCATCCCCGCGAATGATATTTCTAGATGGCCGTTCTTCGGATTCCTCTTCCTTATCCTCGGAAGAGTTCAATTACGAAACCTCCTATCGTTTCCATTACTTCCTTCACGAAGACGGTTCGCCGTTGATTCGTCCAAGCCACTCTGTTGCAGGTAAGTTTCCAATCCAGAGGGATCTGTTTCCTGCCAGCTAGACGCCACCCTCTGCATGACCCGGTTTCGGGTCTGCTCAGTAGCAATTGACTCCGCCCATGACATCGCTCCTGCGGGATCTTCCCTTGACGCTCGGACAGAATAGACTGCTACCGCACGATCAATCTCTGGCGAGGGCGGGAGCTCATTCAACCATTCAGCAGGACCCTCCAGATCGTATCGAGACCATCTTTCGATTAACGAGGAAACCGCTACTTCGAAAGCTGGATCAGAAGTATCCAGAGCAGCAACGAAATCCGATGCAGCTTCAGGATCAGACTCTGCCCAGTTACGAACAATCCCCGCAGCCACCCGTTCACTATCTCCTGATCGGTTCTGCAAAAAATGTTCTGATGCCTGAACAGGGTCTTGCTCTGCCCACTCTGAGTAAAACTCTTCCAGAGCTTCTCTGCGGACCGGCCCTTCCGGGAGGGTTTGAAGCCAAATCTCCACTTGTTCAAGGTCACCGTTCGCGACCTGAGAAGATATCACTTCTTCGACAAGTTCCCGTTTGAGGCGGGTTTCCAGAGAGCTTCCCTCTGGAAGAGCACTGGCATAAGCAAAAGCGGCACTAGGGTTCGAACGGGCGTAACCCTCTATCCAAGCTTCAAGCCTTTCAGAACGAACGCGCCCTGGAAGTCCAACTGAATTCTCCTCGAGCCACATCTGTGCTGCCGCAGGATCGTGCCCACCCCAAACCTCTAGTATGCGTCTCCTTGCCTGTTCTTCTGAAGTAACGGAAGTGATTTGACTCGCCAAAGCCATTGCCACCTGTGGATCTTTTAAAGCTACTCTTCCTAGGAGTGTAAGGAGGAGGTCATCGCGGCGCGGACCCTGAGGAGTTTCGAGGAGTGCCTCAACCCAAGACCTAGCCTCCTCCGAAGACAGTAGCCCGGCTTCCAAACTCGCCTGTTCCCATACCAGAGGGGCTCCCGCTCCCGCTAAAACTGCCTGCAAGCTATTGGTTTCTGAACCTAAAGAATCAACCACAACGGGAGCTTGTAGCTCTTCTGAATCCATACCCTCAAAACTCTCTTTTGAACCCGTAAGTTCCCAATCCTCTTGCAGAACAGCACCAGGTTTCATAACCGATTCATCTGCGGTTCTCGTCGGAGTAGAGGTCATCCAGTAGCCCGCCCCAAAGGCAGCCAGTAAACTGGCAAGCCAACCGGATAAATAAAAATACAGCCTGCGGCCCACCTTCATCCTAAAAGATTACCAAAGGCACCCTTAGTTGGTCGACCGCAAAGTGCCTCAACCGCAGAGAGCTGGCTAACCTTAAGTCTTACGACCGAACGATTCTCGTATTCTCTCTCGGGGACTCTCTTTCCCTCAACATGCTCACTAAGCAACTAGACCCAAGAGGTATTGAGGATGAGGATTTTAGTCCTCTGTAGCGGTAGACTTGTCTCTTGACAAGATTCCTCCGGGGCTGATCAGAGTTGGGTTCTGGAAGAGCGAGTTGGATTCTGTGCCAGCGAAAGACTGTGCCGCCGGCGAACCCCCTGGGCTGATCAGATTTGCTGTGACAAAGATGATCAAGTTGAGTTTTTGATTCGTTTCACCTTCCGAACGGAAAATTCTGCCGATCAAAGGAATATCCCCAAGAACCGGGATCTTTTCGTTGTACTCCTTCACCTCTTCTCTCGTAAGACCGCCGAGAACAACTGTAGCGCCGTCAAAAACAGTTACTTCCGTCTCCACCGTGCGGGTTGAGAAAATAGGTTGAAAATAACCAGAAGGAGATTGGACTGACGAAAAACTGGTGAGCGCGATGTTCGGACCTCCATAGGATACGTATCCTTCGAACTCAGTAACTCGAGGTTGGAGCGCCAAATTGATCTTATCATTAGGTTCGACTGTGGGAGTAACGGTTAATTCAACCCCTAAGTTACGAGTTTCAAAATCTTCCGGCACACCTGATGCGACCGCAACAGCGCCACCGCCGCCACCGGTTATGGAGCTACCTCCTCCAGAGTCCGCAGTAACCGTCGGCTCGCCGTATGAAGTTGGGTAGATAAACTCCTGAGCAACCACGATATTTGCTGATTTTCCTGACATAACGGTCACACGCGGGGCTGAAAGGAGATCGGACCCCTCCAGCCGGGAGACCGCACGAACCAAGAGATTGATATCAAAGTTCCCGATCACCCCACTTGTAAAAAAGTTGCTGATAATATCAGCTCCGAGATCAAGGGCGTTTGGAGGATCACCCGGTGAAACATTAAAGTTCTCAGGAACACCTCCTGTCGTTATGGTTCCAATTGCAGTTTGAGAATTGGTTCCGAAGATCGTCGCGAGTGATGTTGCGTTATTTTCGAATCCTCGGCTTGGCGTGGTCGCCGGATTTCCAAACGAATCAAAAACCGGTGATACAGTGGACGTAGTCGTCGAAGTGCTTGAAGAGTTATTGCCAACCGTGGAAGAAGAATTGGTGCCGAAAAGGTTCGTAAAACTGGAGGTCGCAGGCGGACCAACAGTAGTCTCATTAAAGTCGTTAGTAGTGGTGCTAGTAAAATCCCTATTGTCGCCGAAGGTAGAACTGGTCGTCGTCGCCTGCGTCCGATTGATCTGGGCCTGTCCCTGGTTCGCGATATCCCATTGAAACGCTAGTTCGTCCAAGTTCCCTTGAAGAACCTCCATAAATTTCGCTTCAATCTCAACTTGGTCGGTAATGTCGAGTTCGCGCAAGGTCTGGCGAATCTCCTCAATATTACGAGAGGTCTGGTTGACAAGCAGCCGCGAGCCTCGGTTTACAATACTGGCACCTTGAATATCACGGAAGTTGATACCAGAAGCTTCGAAGAAATTCACTAGCGCATCTTGACGGTCATCCGTTGCCGGGCCGGTTGGACCCGTAGGCGCAGCGAACGGATCATCAGCGATTCCACCGCCACCGCCACCGCCAGCCGCGGATTGAATGTCCAGAATAAGGTCCAAAGTTCCCTTGGAGATCGGAATGATGGCCCGTTGAAGGCGGTTGTTTCCACCAGCCGCTTCGCTTGGATTGAACACCACTACCTGATCCACAACATCCCACTGGAACCCGGTTTGGTCAGCGACGATGTCTAGAATGCGAAGAAGCGAGAGGTTGCGAACCGAAAAATTCACCAAGCTGTCGGTCCCCCCAGTTCCAGTCACAACCATGTTCACTCCGCGGGTTCCGTCTGCACTTGCCGACCTGTCAAACTCTTCAGACATTTCCGACAGAGACTGAACCGCGCGAGGAAGACTAGTGTCGCGGAAGGTGACCCGCGGTATGATGATTGCCTCCAGTTTCTCTAGAACTAGATTTCCTTCTCCCGGTCCCGGTCCCGGTTCAACATCCTCGATATAAACTCTAGGCTGCTGCCATCCACGGCTCACCTGGTTCAGCATTTCCTCTCTGGTCTTAGTCCGGTCTAGGTAACCCTCTTCATTCGCCCGTTTTGCGATTTCATACAGAAACGCTTTGGCTTCGACGTTTTCCGGGCTGATCGTTTCGACGAGCGCAAAAGTCTGCCGTGCCCCATCAATATCCCCATTCACAAACTGAGCTCTCCCCCGAACCAGCAAATCCTGAACGCGCTGAAACTCGGCGACAAAACCAGGGCTTAGATCACGGATGTTGTACGCGTATGGATTCTGGACCATTACCTCGACCTCTTTCGCCTTATTCTGAAGAGACTTTCTACTGCTTGGGTCTCTTTGGTAGCGCTGAAATGCTTCAAGGGCCTCGTTTCCTTCCCCTTTGTCTGCCAGCTCCTCAGCTTGATCTAAGAGAATTTCTCGCCGCGTATCCTCCAGTTTTTCGATCAAGTCCTCCGTGCCGGTGTTTAGCGGAAGGCGCGTGATTGCCGCATCCAAAAGGCTGTAGGCAGCGGCGTAACGTCCTTCGGATGCCAAATCTTCCGCTCTCTCCATGTCATCCTCGGAATTCTCCATCGCTGTTTCCAAGGTTCCTGCCTCTTGCTCGATGATGTAGGCAGCGATCAAATCTCCAGCCTCAGCTTGAGCACCAGGATCGTCACTCTCTGCCTGGACATTATTTAATAGGGCAATGGCTTGAAGGTATTCTCCTGCAGCGGCAAGGTCCTTAGCATCTTCAATCGTCGCTGCGGAATTCATTCCCTCCGGTTCGGGAACGTTGACCAATACATCATCCCCGACCGAGTCAGTTCCCGGAGACTCCTCCATGGAGTCCTCCATATCGGTGTCAATCACTGCAAAAGGGATACCTTCTGCATCCATCAAATCGACTAGTTCCTCGTAGAGGCGATTCACCGACGGATCTTCCGGAGAAACTTCCCGCAGAATCATCACCCTCTCGAAAGCCTGAGCGTACTCGCCCTGATCCTTGAGCCGAAGTGCCGAGGCCATTAACCCGACCTTTTCGGAAGGATTCACTTCCGCACTTAATGCGGCGGAAGGAAGACTCAATGCCCCAACAGACAAGGCAACAGACGTAATAATTATTCGAGGAAGGCTATGCAGGGTTTTCATCAATAAAATTTGTCTCAGGGATGTGGATTCAGGGAGGATAGTCTGGTTAGTTGAAGAAGAAGTCGATCCCCGAACCCTCATCTTCTGACGGGGTTGGCTCAGGAGCAGGCTCTACAGTGACTGGAGAAGTGGGTTGAGGGTTGAGAGTTTCGCGTTCGGGAACATCGAGATATTCAGCCTCTTTTACTAGCTCCACCGTTGAGCGTTCAAGGTTAATCTCTGATACCGTGTAGGTTGCATCGTTCATCACGAACGTCTCCCCTACATTACGAACAATTGCCTCTTCTCCAGTGTCTACAGTTGAAGCAAATATCAGGGTCACTCCCTCCTCAAAAAGTGGCTCGCTATCTGACAAGAGGACGATTCTCCCGCTATCAAGATCCGTCACGGTTACAGTGTGGACGATTTCGAGGCCTCCGTTTTCCGCACGGATTTCAATTCTCTCAATATCATCAACCCGGAAATTAAATTCTTCATTCACCTCCTCTTTTCTTGCCCTGATCGTTGGAAGCTGAGTCTCCGTCGCGTACACATTTTCGAAGCTAAGAATGGCAGAATCAATGTTGTCCATGTCTTGCTCAAAAACAGCGGAGAGCTGAAGCCGATAAAGCTTTCGGTCGATCTCCACCAGACGAACACCAAATGGTGGTGGGGGATCGGGCTCCGGTGGAGGTGGCCCAACGAACGGAAGCTCTGGATCGAACGCTCCGTCTACAATGTAAAGCTTTGGTGGCGTAAATACGCGATAGAGCCATTTGCCCTCCGCATCTTGGAATTCAGGTTCAGGCCACTCTGCATCATCAGGGATAAACATTCTCTGATAAGCTTTTAACTCAAAACCCCTATTGATGGCTGGAACGTCTCCCTCACTGGGTCGTTCTCCTGGGCCACCAATAAAGACCCAAGCAGCAACCCCAGCGACCAGCAGGAGAACAATAAAGAAGACTATTTTCTCCAGATACTTCACGCTCCGGCCTCCGTTTCGTCGTCGTCCATGTCGATTTCCAGCTCAACGAACTCGATTACAATCGTAAATTTAGACCGCGTTTCGGTGATGACGGGCTCCCGATCATCTTCGGGCACTGACTCTTCTACTTCCTCTTCCTCCTCTTCGGCAAAAGAGGTTCCGAACAATGCTGCAAGCGGATCATTATCATCTTCATTCGCCGCTTCTTCCTCTTCTGGGACATCGTCTTCTTCAGCAGGGCGGACCTCGATACTTCTTACAATGAGCGGTAACTCAAAATCGGCTAGCCGATTGATAAAATTCCTCAGCACGTCGGTTTGACCCGTGAAGACGAGGCGAAATGCAAAGGTGTCGATAAACTCGTTGTATCGTGCAGTGACCAGTTCTTCGATCGTAAAAACATCATCTTCGGGATCCTGATTCCCTTGATTTGCCTGCGAGCCGTCCACCGGCTGAACCCGCTCAACCTCTTCACGCTCCACGGATAAAATGGCTTCCGGCTGGGAGGCTATTAGCTGCCTAAGAATGTACTCCAGAACCTGACGCTGATGATCAAGAAGAGGGATCTTGTCGATTGGTGGCTGATCCCCGATCCGTGCGTATCGCGCAAAGCCAAACGCCTCGTCCGGCTGCAGTCCTACATCATCTTCGGCGAGAGACCTCATTCTTGAGATGTAGGACTGGAGTCGCGGCAAAAAAGTGAACTCGTCTGCAGGTGGCACCAAAATGTTTTCAGACCGGGCCAGCATGTCGTCGCGAATCTGAACCAAATCCTCGTTTACTTCGAAGAGCCTTGCCTCGAGTATCGCCGTATTGTCAGAGGTGGGTGTTATCCGCGCCCCAGTTTCCTCATCATACAACGCTCCGCGAGAGACTTGTTCAATCTGTCGCACGTCAGAATCATACCTGTCCATAGCCTGAGCAAGCTTGCCACTTTCACCAATGGCCAGATAGATCCCGCAGCCAAAAACGAGAAGCAAAACCAACAAGGTGATGCAGAAGATCGGGTATCGTTTAAAGAAGGCCATATCTACAAGGCCCGTTGGGGCTCAATCGCAAAGGTAAACTCGAATGGAAGCAGCGGCTGTCCTTCCTGAATTGATTGGAAATCGATCCGGAGGGATAAACGTTCAGAGATAAAAGGAGACGCCAGGAACACGTCGGAGAGCGTTCGTATCCGTTCGGAAAGAAGAGTCTCATCAATCTCGGCCATTCCGACCACGCGATCAGAGTCCGGATCGCGAACAAGCAGTCGACCGTCAACGGTCAACTCGAACTGAATGTTGTTTCCACTCCCGGTTCGGTTGACGACAAGCTCGTCCAGCCACACGTCACCGATGTCAAAAAGAGCCGATTGCAGCTCGGAAAAGAACAGGATCCAGTTCGATTTAGAGTTTACCAAATCATCGAATCGATCCACCTCTACCTTAGCAGCGTCGATCTCTTCGATCAAAGCTTCGATCTTAGCCAACTCTCCCTGCCGCGCGGGCAACTGACTCCGAACCCGTTCTGCAGCATCGTTGTAAACCGCATACTCCTGTTTCGCCTGCACAATAAACGGCAGGGGGGATACTGCCAGTAGAGCTGCAGCTGCAACGATCCACGGGCGCTTTTTCTTGAAGCTAATCTCCTTCCGGAGCTCCTCGGGGAGGAGATCGACTCCCACGCCATTCTCAACCTTTTCCTTAGCAGCCTCTCCGATGAGCTCTGACGCTTGGAAAATCTCCATCGAATCTGCGGCCAGATTCGCCTCTGCACCAAGCTCGATCTGATGTCCGGGCTGGAAAAACGCGACCTCAACCCGCTGTGATTCTGTAAGGAACTCTGTCAGTCCCGGAATCAGAGCTGACCGGCCCGTAAGATAGATCTTCTTAGGTGCACCACCCTTCTTTTGTTGCCGGAAGTTTACGATAGAACGCGTCACCTCTTGGGACAACTTCCGCATAAAAGTCATCGAAGCTGAGTCAATGATCTCGGTCGACGAATGGTCCGTGTGCTCGGAGACGAAGTAGTTGACCTTTATTTTCTCAGCCTCAGCGAAGCTCTTACCCAATCCGTCTGCAAGGCCCTGAGTCAGAGCGTTTCCTCCGAGATTGATATTTCTTACGAAGAAACCTGACTCTTGAACGAACGTTAAATTGGAGGCGCGGGCACCAATGTTGATCACCAGTGCATTTTCCGATTCGTCAGGATAGGCCAGCTGAAACGCGTTGTAGTCTAGAATGGTAGACGCGTTTACCGATACTGTCTGAAATCCCAGTTTGGAAATCTCGTCGCAGAATCGCTGGCAGATCTCTGACCGGATCCCAATGAATAGAACCTCAGTCTCAATCCCATCGTCAGAAAGAACCTGGAAACTCCAGTTGAGGTCGGACAATTGGTAGGGAATGCTCTGCTGCGCTTCGTAGGCAATCATCTGTGCCTGCTTTCCTCCCTCTACATGCGCAATCCGCAACGTCTTTGTGAGGAGCAGAAACCCAGGAAGAATAACCTGAACTTCTCCAGAAATCTTGTCTTCACTGGTTGCTTCCCGCAGTGCACCGAGGGTGGCACTCAGCCACTGATCTTCTTCAGAAAAGTCATAAGACAAATCCCGGGTGACCATTCGCTCCAACGTGGGGGCGTTTCCATCTAAGGAAAAAACGCCGAACGCGAACTGGCTTGCCCCGCAGTTAAGGATGGTAATTTGGGAAGAACTCATACAGGGAACCGTCGATATAGGACTACCGAATACTGTGGATCAAGGATCGAATTACCCGGTTCAATTATCAGGCTCGAATCGGTAGAAAGAAGGCACGTCCCGAAGGTTTGGCCTCGACTCGTTGACGATAAAAATCGGCGCGAGATAGATAGGTAGAAGTATTCCATCATTAACCGCGCCTTCGGAATTCGCTTTCGAGAGAAAGTTTGCAAAGCCTTCCGGTGAGACTTGGATATTCCCGCCAGCTTGGTCGGCTGCCGGAGCCACCTTCTGGCCCCCTGCTTCCATCTCTATCAACCATGCGAACGGATCCACTTTCAGGTCGTCACGATCCCGCACCACCCCTGGAAGATAGAACTTCATGGAGTAACGCTTTGAGCTTTCCAGGGAAATGATACGCACCGTGGAGCGATAAAACGAGTATTGGTTACCGCCTTCGGGAGCATCGACTTCAAAGCAGACGTATATCGTAAAAAGAACGTCGTCCAAAAAATCGCGGTCTCTCGCGTCAGGCGAAGGATTCTTACCAGCTTCAATTTGGATCGTTGGAACAATCCAATCGTTGCCAACTCGATCAAACCGAACGTTCGTGACCTTGATTTCAGGTGCCTCCTGCGCAGACAGGAATGCCGGAAATGATGAGAGTAGAAGGAAGAGGGCTAGAGGGGTTAATGCACGGGACATCTGCTCTAATAACGAACAACCGAAGCCAGTGGTGCAAGACTTTTCCTGCTCTCCTGCAAAACCATTTTCTCAAGGAAAACGGTCCTGACGATCCGATCTCCACCCGATCTTCTGTATCGGAGTGTTAACGAAGTAGCCCTCGCTAACACTCCACAACCTCGCTACTGCTATTTTGCAAGTCAATCTAAGTCCATTTTCGCCAGCGTTCGCGCTGGTTCATTGCTTGGACTTGCGATCAATTTCATCGTTCTTTCGAAACTAGACTTTCTCTCTCTTTACTTAATCGCCACCAAGTTCTTCTTTCCAGGTTCTCTTCTTAGCATTATCGTGGTCTGCCCTTATGCTGTCCGCTATCAGCGAAACACGGAAGCGCATCACCTCTACGAATAGACGATCAACGAATCTCATCTAACCATCAGCCCTTACCTATTATGGACAGAATCCGAATCTTCCACCTAACCGAGTACCATTTCAACGAATCGGTCCAGCTTTCCGAACACACCCTGCTTCTTCGTCCCCGTGAGGGTCATGATATTCGGATCGAGTCCTCTCAACTGCGGGTAACTCCGAACCACACGGTAAAGTGGTACCGCGACATCTACGGAAACTCCACTGGCGTTCTTTCCGAACTCGAGCCTACAGATTGTTTACGGATCGAAAGCGAAGTAGTCATCGAACACTACGCGACCCAACCGCTGGATTTTGTTGTCGATGATCGAGCGGTTACCTTCCCATTTGCCTTCGAGCCAGAAGAGAGATTGGACCTGCTCGCCTACCGGACTCATACCTGGCCCAATGATAGCAAACACCTGAAGCCCTGGGTATCCCAATTTTGGATACCAGGACAAGCCATCGAGACCTATGTCCTGCTGGACCAGATGGCTAAAGAAATAGTCGCTGCCTTCTCTTACGAAATGAGAGAGGAGCCCGGAGTTCAGTCACCGGCAACCACACTCACCCGGGGATCGGGGAGCTGCCGTGACTTTGCCGCGCTATTTATTGAAGCCTGTCGCTACCTTGGTCTAGCTGCCCGCTTCGTGAGTGGCTACCTCTATAACCCCGGCGCTGAGCAGCACGGCGCTACTCACGCATGGTCCGAAATATACCTTCCCGGAGCCGGCTGGATCGGGTTTGACAACACCAGCGGTCTTGTTACGGGATCAGCGCACATCGCCACTGCAGTTCACCGGCACCCCGAATCCGTTCCTCCTGTATCCGGTGGATTCACCGGGACTTCTTACGCCAGTCCAACTCTCTCCGTCGAAGTCAATGTAGCGAAAGTGTAAAGCACTTCACGGTTCTTCCGCTTTCTGAAAAGTGCTCGCAGCGACTTCCCTTTCAGAGATGATTGTCGCTCGCACTCCAAGAGAAAGTCCGACCTCAAGTGTAGTCCCGCCAGTCGTATAAAACTGGATCTTTGCGGGGACCACGGTCACGGTAATTTCTCATAAGCTTGCGCAAGGCATCATTCCCACTCGGCTCGTCGCCGCCTTCTTCAGCGCCGACCTCTTCATCATCCATCGCATCGCCAAACTCTTCCTCCAGAGCCTCCATGTCCTGACCCTCTTCCATTTTGCGGACCATCTCTTCCATCTGCCCATCCAGAGACTCTCCTGTAAGCTCGGACATCCTCCTCATCAGCCGCCCCATCTGCCGTGGATCGGGATTTTCCTCATCCATACCCGACATCTCGGACTCCAGCTCCGCCATCGCCGCTTCCATGCGCGAGTCGTCCATATCCCCGAGACCATCGCCGGCCTCCTTCTCAGCGTGGCGACCCGTCACCGAAAAACCCGAGACCAGTCGCTCCATCTTGAAACGGGAATCCGCAGGACAACGCGGGATTTCTTCACCGGAAATAGATCGCTGACTCAGGAAACTGTAAACGGTGTTGTTTTTTGGACAATAGAACTCGTAGATGGGCATGTTGAATTCTCTCTTCATACATGAATTGAACCTGATCCCGTCAATCTTTTCCGCTCTATCCTTGAGCGTAGGGCATCATTTACTTTTCCTCCCTACTTCGCCCTATCCCTGAATGTCCGAACGCAAACTGATCACTTTCAACATCGCCCACGGGCGTGGTCTTTCTCTCTATCAGGGATTTCATTCGCCAACGGGTATACTTAGACAATTAGAGAGAATCACCCGCCTCCTCTCCCGCTTCCATCCTGATATTGTCTGCCTGCAAGAGGTCGACGAGGCGTCGTATTGGAACGGAAACATCAATCTTCTTCAAGAGATACAGAACAAGGAATCCCTTCCTTACTCTTACCTCGGTGTCCACAATCGCCGTGAAGGCTCGAAGCAACTGGCCTATGGCAACGCAATCTTGTCACGGTATCCTATTCGAGAGGCAAAGACGGTGCCATTTGGAAAACAAAAGCTTGGCGAGAAAGGTTTTGTCTTTGCGAGAATAGAGTTTCCAGAGGGTCTAGTCTCTGTCCTCAACCTGCATTTGGATTTCCGGTCCCGTGTGAAACGATTGGAACAGGTGGAGCAGGTGATCCGGTTCTTGCACAAAGAGCTCGATTCCCCAGGAGATCCGCTCATCCATCGCCCAATCATCTGCGGTGATTTTAATTCCAGAGCAGCCATGAGACGCGACGCGGTTGCTCAGCTTTTTGGCTACATGAAGAGCCACCATGAGTATGAGCTCTACCCCAAGAAAGCCCGCTCCTTTCCTGCTCACAGTCCCGTGAAGTGCATTGACTTCATTTTTCTTCCTCAGCCAATGGAGTGCAACGCCTGCCAAACGGTGCGCAGCTACGTCAGCGACCACCGTCCGGTCTTCATGAAATTTGAAATACCCGAACCAGGACTGACCCAAGAGCAATAAAGACTACGTTTTCTCCGAAGCTCCAGTCTGCCAGTCGTACTTAGGCGTTAGTTCTCGGTCTTCCACATGTTTCCGGTCGCCTTTGTGCCACCAGAAGAAGATCGGGCTTGCGATGTAGATTGACGAAAAGGTTCCGGTCACGATTCCGATCAGGAAAACGAATGCAAAGTCAACGATGATCCCTGCTCCGGCGATGTAGAGCGCAAGAGCTGCCATAAAGGTAGTCACACTTGTAAGAATCGAGCGGCCGAGAGTGAGGTTGATCGCAAGATTGACCACCCGCTTCAAGGTGTGGGTCGGATTCAGGTCCAACTCTTCGCGGATTCTATCAAACACTACAATCGTATCGTTGATGGAATATCCCACGATCATGAGGATGGCAGCAATCATCGGTGCGGTGAATTGACCATCTGCAAGGACGAAAATTCCTATCGTCATCAGCACGTCGTGAATCGTCGCGACTACCGCACCGACTCCGTAGCCCACCTCAAAGCGCAACGCGATGTAGAGCAAGATCCCAACCAAAGCCACCACGACCGAGATAATCGCATTCCTCTGGATCTGCTCACTCACTGCAGCACCGATGCTCGTCTGTCCTTCGAATGAGAGTCCTGAATCCGGAAAAGCGGTCTCAAGTGCTTCGTAAAACTCCATTCCTTTGCCGACCTCCGTCTGTATTGCAAGGGTCTCAGATCCGTCAGCCAAGCTCACTTGATAGACCGACGAAACTTCACCAAATCCACCATCGGATGCCACCCCCTCAATTCCCGTGACTGGAAGGCGTTCTTCAAAAGCCACCGTAATCTCGTCTCCGCCCACAAAGTCGATCCCGAAAAGACGATCCCAGTGAGACCAAATGGCGAACACACCGCAACCGACGATGATCCATGAGATGAGGAACGCAGGCTTACGAAAGCGCAGGAAGTCCACCGAAAATGGCCCCGGCAACCCCCATCCGAGAATCTTCTTCACACCTGCCTTGAAAACGAGAGTCTCCAGAAGAAAACGGCTGACCACTAAAGCACAAAATACAGAGGCACAAATGCCGATCGCCAGCGTGACCCCGAAACCTTTCACGGGACCCGTTCCCAACCAAATGAGAATCGCAGCGGTGATCAAAGTCGTTACGTTTGCATCTACAATGGTCGAAAACGCTTTGTCATAACCTCCGATCAACGCGTTTTTCGGACTTTTCCCGAGTCTCAACTCTTCCCGAACTCGTTCAAAAATCAAAATGTTCGCGTCGACTGCCATGCCGACCGTGAGTACTAAAGCGGCAACCCCCGGAAGCGTCAGGGTAGCTCCCAGACTCGCAAGAACACCCAACACAATAAGCACATTCGCGCCAATAGAAAGCACTGCAACGATACCGCCCAGTCCATACCAGAAAATCATGAAAGCGATCACAAGACCGGCCCCAATCTGTGCGGCCAGAACACTCTTCGCCCTTGAATCCTCAGCTAGAGAAGGCCCAACCTCGCTCATCTCATCGACGGTCAGCTCGTACTCGAGAGGGTTGTTCAGGATGTTCGCCAATTCGATCGCCTCCCTTTGGGAAAACCGGCCCGAAATGCGCGCACCTCCCCGGATCACCTCCCGCACCGTTGGGGCACTCTTCAGTTCTCCATCAAGAACGATCGCCAACTGGCCAACTCCCCCCTCCTGCAGATTGGCTTCAACAATCTTCTCCGTCGCCGAAGCGAATCGGTCGCTACCATCCGAAGTAAAGTCCATAAAGACCTCAAACCCGCCGGTCTCGTTCGGCATGGCACCGGCCCGTGAAACGATCGCCCCAGTAGCCTCAGCGACTCGTTTCACAAAGTAGCCTACCTCTTCTAGCTCACCGTCGTCATTCTCCCGCTCCATAAAGAGCGGCTCATAGTTGAGCGGGGTTGGCGTTCCCTCCCCTGGGAATACGCTTCGGTTGACAAGTCTAAACTCGAGGCGTGCTGGCGCTTTGAAAACTTCGATACCTTCCGGATCCTCGACTAGCGAGACTCCCGGAAGTTGAATCTGAACGCTATCATCGGAAACCGGCCGGATGGACGGTTCCGTTAACCCAAGCGCGTTTGCGCGCCTCTCCATCACCTCGACAACCTGCTTTAGCTGCTCTTCGCGCTGAAATCGCCCGACGTCTTCGACTGCAGAGTCATCGAGTCTGAGGGTAAAAGAAACCCCGCCCTCGAGATCCAGGCCCAGCCTTAAATTGCTCTTGGATTGGTTCAAAAGCTCCCTCAGCAGGACCTCATTCCGTCTTTCCTGATTGCGAATATCGACCAACTGTAGATCCGGAAAATACTGAGCCAAATCGATTCCCTCACCATTCGCGATCTCCCGCAGGCCAATGTAGACTGAAGGGTAGACGTTTTCGGATACCCCTTCCCGAGCCCGATCAACCAAACCCAAAAACTCTTCCTGGTTCGCCCTTTCAATGACAAACGAGTCAAAATCCCTGTCCTCGAGAGGGACAAGGTTGAGGAAAGCCCATGCAACGATGGCAACCGAAAGAGCTGCCTTCCAGAGAATTCCCCCGGACATCACTACCCCCAGATCCGACTGCCTCCCCTAGGAAGCGTCGTCTACCTTAGTTGCGACAAACGTCCGACCGACCTCAACCTTTACGTTGTCGCTCACCTTTACCACCAAACGATCGTCCTTGACGTTGGTGATCTCACCGTAGAGGCCTCCGGAAGTGATGATCTTATCACCCGTTTTCAACGCCTTGATCATCGCCTCCTGCTGCTTCTGTCTTTTCCGCTGCGGCGCAATGATGAGAAACCACATCCCCGCGAAAAGAAGGATAAAAAATATAATCGGTGTCAGCCCTCCACCGGGAGGAGGAGCTGGCTGCTGCGCGAGGATGAAAAAGGAGTCCATGGAAGGGAGAGGGTTTTGGTCTGTAAAAAGTAAGAAACCCTCGACAAAAGGTCGGTGGCGCAAGGTTGGCAAGGCTGAAAAGAGATTGACTTGCTTACCCTTCGCGTTTTTCCTCATCCCTTTTTTCCAAAACATCGATGGCCAACACCAAAGCATCTCTCAAAGACATCCGGCAGATTGAAAAGCGGACCGAACACAACAAGCACATTCGAACCCGCCTGAAAACTCTTGCGCGGAAGGTGAAAGCTGCGCGGGAAGCAGGCAATGATGAAGCAGCGAAAAGCGTTGCTCGGGAATACGTCGCTGCAAGCGACAAGGCAGCAAAGTCGTCGATCATCCATCCGAACAAAGCCAACCGGCACAAAGCTTCGGTGGCTGATCTTACCAATTGAGTCAGCCCTTTTATCTCCGCCCTGGGGAGTGGGGAGAAAAGTCGAGAAAAGTTGAGGTCTTACTCGCCAAGGAGCGGGCGGCCGTCTTGGTGCAGCCGGAGCCAAATCCGGAAAGCACGGCTGATCAGGCAACGACCACTCTTCAAACGGTGCTCCGCCAGAGGATCTCTGAGAGACAACCTCCGCCTTTTGCTTCAAATTGGACCGGCGCATCGGCCATTTTCTCCCTTCCCTGCCCGGGTCCTGTGGTCTTTGCCGGCGACCGGGAGACCTACTCAACTCTCCGAGAGGAATACGGGTCCGAACAATGGTCCCTGCATTTTTTACTCTTGGTTCGAAAAGGACCTCAGAAAGATTTCCTTTCTTGCGATCTTCCAGTCGCTTTGCACAGGGATGGCACCCGCTCGCTCATTTCGCATAAGACTGGGAAACAGGCCAAGACGGTGTTCAAACGAGTTCATGACGAGAGCACTCTCTCTCTTTGGTTAGCGCAGACCTCATTTCTCAGGCCAGACCAAATCCGACTACACGCTGCGGAATGCGGACTGGAGATTGCCGGGGAGTCGATCTACGGATCCGTTGAACCATTGACCCGGGAAGACCTTCCAGGGCAGCGCCACCCCGGAGGTAAGGGGTTCGTCCTCGTTGCAGGACCGGCGATTCACCTTCTCCACCTTTTTATTCCATCACTGAGTCCCATTGCCTTCCATGGACGCCCTTCCAAACCGATTCAGAAATGGATCGATTCACAGGCTGGGCTGGTCGACTTGGAGGTGAGCCAAGAGCTTTGAGGCACCCAGCACCACGAAGAAAAGGGTTTACAAGCCACCATAAACCACATTTTCTCCATCTTTTTCTCAATTCCAGACCGCTCCACACTCATGGGTAATCTACGCAAGAAACGCCGTCTCAAAATGAACCAGCACAAACGCCGCAAGCGCCTTCGGGCCAACCGGCATAAAAAGCGGGTCATCTAATTGCTTTCGCTCTGGATGAGCGACCGTCCCTACCCTGCTCCAACAGCTCTGTGCAAGGAGCGGCTGACTTAAGTCGCCGATTCGGGACCCCATGATCTCACTCAAACACTGAGATCACACAGACAAGAGAGCTGATTTTCACTCATCTCTCTCGAATTTACTCTTCATCTCCTTCCATCGTTCAACCCTTTCACGGATTGCTTTTTCTGAACCGTTGTCTTTCGGTTCGTAGAAGGCCCGAGGTTCAATCATGTACTCCTGTCCACTGATCGCTTCGGTAAAATCATGACTGTAGAGATAACCCTCTCCATGTCCGGCTTCCTTGGAAACCTTGGAGTGCGAGTCGCGCAGCCAGAGCGGAACGGATTGAACTCCATTGCGCCGAATATCCCGCTTGGCCTCACCAATCGCCAGACAGGCTGAATTACTCTTGGGTGCCGTTGCGAGAAACAAGGTCGCGTGTGCCAAGTTCAGTTCGCACTCCGGGAGCCCAATCACCTCGCAGGCCTGATAGGCAGCAACAGCAAGCGGTAGTGCCCGTGAATCGGCCAACCCAATATCCTCCGAGGCAAGGATGACTAGTCTGCGAGCGATGAACCTGGGATCTTCGCCTCCGACCAACATCTTCGCCAACCAGTAGACTGAGGCATCCGGATCGCCACCGCGAACTGATTTGATGAATGCTGAAATCGTATCGTAATGCTCGTCCTCTCCCGAATCATACCGGATCTGGCGCTCCTTGAGAAACTGCTCCAATTCTCCCGGGCCAACTGCCGAGCCAACGGGCTGGCTGAGAACCAAAGTCTCGAGGTAATTCAATCCGCGACGCAAATCCCCGTCCGCAATCCGAGCCAAGCGTGTCATTACATCCGGTTCGACGACCACCCGAGCAGCTTCCATCTGAGGATCCTCGGTCAATGCACGCTGAAGTACCTCCTCAACGCTATCCGGCCCTACCGGCTCGAGGTGAAACAACTGGCTCCGGCTCAACAATGCAGGTATTACGTAAAATCCCGGATTGTAGGTAGTCGCACCAATCAACCTTACCCAGCCTTCTTCGACATCCGGCAGCAGCAAGTCCTGCTGCGCTTTGTTGAAGCGATGAAGCTCGTCGATGAAGAGAATCGTGGCTCGATCTCCAGTGTTCTTGGCATTTGCCAAGTGTTGGCGTAACTCAGCAACGTTTGAAGCAACCGCATTGACGCGCACAAACCGACAGTTCGTTTCTGTGGCGATCACTTCGGCCAAAGTCGTTTTCCCGCACCCTGGAGGACCATAAAGGAGTAGACTGCCAAAAGCATTCTCACGAACCAGTCGCGCCAGCAGCGCATCGGGCCCAACCAAATGGTTTTGCCCAACAACCCCCGATAACTCCCTAGGCCTCATTCGAGCCGCGAGAGGACGATGCAACGGCTCGGAGGGTTGTTCAGAAAACCAATCCTGCTGTTCACTCATCCAGTCCCTCACTCCTCTTCCGGTTACGCCGACATCGCTCTGAACAATACCGAACACGATTCCAATCCTTCTTCCACTTCTTCCGCCACGAGAACGGCCTCCCGCACACCGGGCACACCTTCTGAGGAAGTTCCGACTTTTTCACCCCCAACCCCTACCTCCCACCCTCAAGTAGAGCGAAGAAAAATCCTCAAAAACTCCGTCAATTATTTTTAACCTGGTTTATTTTGACCTATTTTGACCAGCATCCAGATCGCTATCCGCTTGCCTCCCTGAAAGATACAACCGGTAGTGGACGCAGTTCGTCCGAATTGCTGTGCCGACTAAAAACCGAGCTCAATCGCCGGAACCTCTCCGGTCTCCGTTGGCCTTGCTGGTCTTACCATTCGCCTGCGGTCTGGCGACCAGCCGAATACTACCGAACGACTTTACACTAGGGACCTCTCTCTTTCTGGTTTTCACTTTCCTCCTCACTTTGTGCCTTCTGTCGATACATCGCCTAGACCGCCCATACGGATGGAACTTGGCGTTTCCACTTTTCGTTGTCGCACTGGGAAATTTCTACGGCACTTCTTTCGCCGCACCTCCCAATCTCCCACAGCCCTCATTTAAACCTATTCGGGAAGCACTTTTCGAGATTGAGCCCACCCAGACCTTCACCTCTCCGCCATACGCACCGGATCAAGTCGGACTAGCGAATGTATCTGGGAGAGACACTTTGTTGTATTACTCGGTTCCATCGCTCCAGGGGACCATTCTTCTCGAAGGTTTTTCCTATGAGGTCGTTGGCGTGGAGCGTCCCCTCTCCGAAGAAATGGAGGCTGAAAGTTTTACAGAATTTCTCCTGTCCCGAGGAGTTTCTGGTCGTCTTCGATCTTTTGAACCGGCCCAAACGATCGCCGTCACTCGCCCAGCCAAGGCACTCTTTGCAATACTTCTGGAGCGGGCAAAGAGTTCTCTTTCTCTCGGAAGCTCTCTAACTGAACCGGCCACGAGAGTTTACAAGGCTATCGTTTTAGGCCAGAGAACCGCCCTCGACACCCAGCAGAAACAAGTCTTTCGCGATACGGGAACCGCACATCTGTTCGCAATCTCCGGCCTTCATATTGGGTTGATCGGCATGCTTCTCTTCTGGCTATTCGGGAAGGCTCCGATTGGTCAACCCGTTCGCGTCAGCTGCACACTCTCTATCCTGCTTTTCTACGTTTTACTCACAGGTTCGACCCCATCCGCTGTCCGTGCTTTCCTTATGATAGCTTTCCTCGTTTCCGCAAAGGCGTTCGCTCGAGGTTATCGCCCCTCTTCCGCTTTGATGGCGTCTGCCTTTGTGGTTCTCTTGTTCGATCCTCGCCAACTGTTTACCTTGGGGTTCCAACTATCCTACCTAGTCGTGTTTTCAATTCTCGTGTTTGGAATTCCCCTCGCTTCCAGACTCATGGAACAAACCGACCCCGAATACTGGTTGCCCGGAGATTCCGGCTCGCCCTTTCACCGCTCCCGCAAGTGGCTTTTGGGTAGTTTCGCGATCAGCCTATCAGCGTTTCTCGGGAGCAGCCCTCTTGTCATGAGCAACTTCGGTGTCCTTCCACTTGCTTCCATTCCCCTCAATATCATTCTGATTCCACTCGCAACCGCGGTCCTCTTCACCGGTTTTATCGCTCTCCTCTTTGGTCTACTCGGACTCGATTGGATCGCCACCCTCTTAAACGAGGTGGCACTACCGATTACCGAATTGATGACGGCTATTGTTGCCTTTACGGCAAAAAGTCCCCTCGCCGCCTTGCCAATCTCTTGGAACAACGACTGGGCCGGAACGGCCGGCGTTCTTATGATCGTTCTCTCGGCTCTCTGGGTATCTTTTCAAAAAGAGTTTCGCTACCGATACCTTCTTTTCCCTTTTCTCTCGCTGCTACTGTCCCTTGGGATCGGCTACCTTTAATAGAGACTAATCCGAAGACGGTGCGCGGTGAACCGTAATTTGTTGAAACGGAATCTCCCAGCCATTCTCATTGCAGCAATCCACCAAAATCCTTTGCAAGGCATACTGCACCTTTTCAAAGTCAGCAGCAGCTGAACCCGCCAAATCGACCTCAATCTCGTAGTCGAGCGAACTCGCTCCCGCGGAGGCAAACTGCACCTGGACGTTTTGGATCGCCTCTGCACCGACTACCTCCCTAAGTCCTGCACTCAAGGACTTCTCCATAGCCTGTGGGATCGAAGTTGTGCACTCCGCCTGGTGTTTGTAATCCACTCCGAAACGGGTCTCGACCCGGAAGCCTTCCAACGAAAGATTCCGAGGGGAGAGAGCCAGAAAATCCGGGGTAGTCACCGAAACCTGCGCCCCACCCAGCTCCTCAAGGACAACATGGCCAGGGTTCTGAGCCACCGTTTTTCCCATTCGACCATCCGAAAGCTGCACCCAGTCTCCACGCTTGCAAGGGAACTCTTCTTCCCCTTCACACCACGGCCGCGAATGATAACCTACAAGATGACGGACGGGCAATAATTGGTACGCCGAGTCCAGTTTCGAGTTGGCCAATTTCGAGGTAAATCCGAGCGATTCCACGTTCCACGGGATATCGTCGAAAACGATCCGCTCGCCCTCTTTCACCATTCCTATGTTGAGGATCAGCTTTAGTGAATCGACGAATTGAGGCAGAACTTTGAGTCCGCTCCAGGCTACTCCGAGCAAGAAGAGGAGAACAAAGCTGAAAAGAAAGACGTCCCCGGTGACGCTGAAGACCGCCATCATGGCCGCCAAGCCGCCAAGGACACTCAATAGATTGGCAGCCAAAACAAATACACGACTCCCGAAGTTCTTCGGGTTATCGGTCTTCCGAAACTTTCGCGCGACAAAGAGAATTCCCCGCACAAAGAAAAAGACCGCCAGCGCAGCTCCAATGCCAAGGACAAGATTCAGTCCCCGCTTCTGGACAAAGTTCCGCACATACTTCGTTGATCCTTCAACAAATCCCTCCCGTTGCGCTTCCAAATTTTCCAATTGGAGCCTCGCTGATTCTTCCTGACTACTGGCGAGACTCTCCACTTCCTGCCAATGCTCCAACTGCTCGGAAAGCGCTGTTTGTAGTTCTGCGGTTCCTCCTACGCCGAGTAATCCTTCAATCGCTGCAATCGCAGTACGGGCATCCTCAGCTTGAGCGGAGAACCGTTCGACATCGTCGCGAAGCTCGGTCATCTTTCGCGACTGGGACGTTGCCTCCCGCAACTCTGCAAAGAAAGGTTCCGCCACTTTACCAAACTCGTTTTCCAGGGAGAATGGCTCCTTTACCTCCTCCTCAAACATTCCAAGGTCTACACCTGAAGCTGTCTCGCGAAACTTCATCTCGAGGACCCTCAACTCATCAGTTGCCTTTTGCAGCTTCTCCAAGACGTCCGCTCGACTGATCTCATTGGTCTCTAATCCGAGCTGATTCTCCAACTCGGCAACATCATCTCTCTTGATGTGCAACGCCTCCAACTGAGCCATCAGCACGGAGACCATTCGCTGTCGAGCCGACTCTTCTTCGGTCAACTCCGTCACTTCGACGACCGCGGCCGGACTTGCGCTGGAAAGGCTCTCACTCTCGTTCTGCCCAAACAAAGTCGCTGAAGACAACGCTAGTACAGAAGGTATCCACCCTACCGAAAATATACAGACCGTTTTCATGGGAATAAAAGCTAATCGAAAACCTCTCCATCGGAAGTTGAAACTTCGTCTTTTGCTATAAATCACAGCCATTCCAAACATGTTCAGCCGTAACCGATCGACATCCGATTTTACTCGCCAAAATTCTCCTTTGTCTATTTCTTTAAGATTCCTCTCATGAAAAAGCTATTTGCTCTAGTCGCCTCCGGTTTTCTCCTCACTGTTTTAGCCCTCCTAATATTCACAGGGAAAACCATAAGTGAAAAGCCTGTCCCCAGCGACCCGGATTCTACCCATACCGCCGAGATCTCGGAGCCCGTAACCGGCGTTCCTCCTCAGCCCCCCGTTCAACTCTCCCGCGAAGACGCTCCTTTTCCGGACCTCCCCCCCAACACCACCCGCTCCTCAATTGAACAACTCGTAAAAGGCGCAACTGTTAAAGTTACGGAAGACTCCCAGCCTAACAGTGCAGGCAGGTTTATCCGCAGAACCCTCTACGGTGATGCCAACTTCCATTACCGCAGCGTTCTTGTCGAAGAAGTCTTTGAGGAAACGGGTCCAGACCAGTTTCAAAGTGCCGGAATCAGCGCGATCGTGGGTGACCACGCCATGATACGCTTGCCGAAAGAGGCAACAGAACCCGAGTTAACCGAATGGATAGAAGACAACGGATTCCGCCTGCGATCTCAGTTGGAAACGGCTCCGATCTACATCGTGGCCACTGATGAGGTTTCCGTGCGGGCTGTCGATAACGTCATCTCTTCCTTTCAGCAGACGTTTTTGAAAGAGCAGGAAGATTGGGATCTCCGAGGCGTAGCAGAAGCAGACCACCTCGCCTTTTTTACCGCCACCCCAGACGATATCGACTTCAATCTACAGTGGTCCCTTGAAAACACGGGCCAATTTATCGACAGCACCCCAGGAGCAGATATTGAAGCTACCATCGGCTGGAACGCTGGTACGGGTTCCTCTGACGTAATCGTCGCCGTCATCGACAGTGGCATGCAACTAAATCACCCGGACCTTGCAGGAAACCTTTGGACGAACCAGTTTGAAATTCCCGACAACGGGATTGACGACGATAACAACGGCTTCATCGACGACGTAAACGGGTTCGACTTCGTGGGAGATGCTTGGGATGCCGGAGACTCCCTCAACCCGGATAACGATCCAACCGACCAGAATGGCCATGGAACCCATGTCGCTGGAACTGTGGGAGCGGTTGGGAATAACGCTACTGGGGTGACAGGAGTGAATTGGGCTGTCTCCATTATCCCGTTGAAAATCGGAGGAGCAGGTCGAGCGGTATCATTCTCTGCTGCTATCGAGGCCACCAACTATGCCGTGGCTCAGGGGGTTGACGTAATGAACAATAGTTATGGAGGAGTGCTACGTCCCGAGGACCGAAATCCTCCGATCCTTTTTGAAGATGCGATACGAGCTGCCGGGAACGCCGATATCCTTTTCGTGGCTGCGTCAGGAAATGACGCCAGCGACAATGATTCGATCCCGCAGTATCCCGCCTCCTATACCCTTTCTAATATAGTATCTGTCGCTGCAACTGACTGGAATGACGAAATTGCTTCGTTTTCCAACACGGGTGCCGTCAGCGTAGATATAGCAGCTCCAGGGGACTTCATTTTGAGCACGGTGCCGGGAAATAACTATTCGTTCTTCAGCGGAACTTCCATGGCTTCACCTCATGTTGCTGGTGCTCTCGCCCTTTTAAAAGCAACTGAACCGGCAATTTCCGGTCAAGTCGCTAAATCGAGGCTTTTGAGTAGTGCTGAAAGACTCTCCTCTCTGAGTGGAGAGGTGGCCTCGGGCGGAAGGCTGGATCTTCAGGCACTGCTCCGCGCATCCGGCGATTCCGGAGGAACGCCGCCTTCCATAGGGACCAGCCTAGCTGTGTCCTCCATGGTCACCTCTGACACGCTCGCTGTTTCGCCGCACAATAATGGCGACGGCATATTCAACCCGGGTGAGCTAATGGCCATGAGCTATACTATTACCAACATTTCCGACGAAACGGTCCACGTAATCTGGAGTGATATTGAGGCGACTTTTTCAGAGTTGTTCCCCGGTATCCGAATCGGGTTTGACAGTCTCAGTTTTGGAAATCGGGCAATCGGCAGCCTCGCACCCGGGCGTTCGGTCACTGATTCAAATCTCCGCCTCTTCTGCTATGGAAATACGCCTGTTCCGTTTACAGGTTCTTACACGATCACCCTGGAATCGGGTTTGCCAAACGCCCGGTCCGCGCAGAGCTTTACATTTACCGCAGGCGTTGGAAATTCTGTTCGTATCTCTGGAACTGTGTTGACCTTCCCCGGCGGGGTTCCGTTGGCGGACGCTACAGTGACCCTAGAAGGAAATGCTGCAAACTACACAACGACTTCTGATGCGAATGGAAATTTTTCTGTACGGGCAATCGGAGATACCTACACAATTTCCGCAACGATAGGAGGATTTGAGGACGACAATCCATTCTCCATTAACGCCTCTTCGGGAGCATCGGGAGTTGAACTCCTTGTGGACGTCCCTTTCATAACAGTGCTTCCAGATACGATAAGTGCTTCGGTCCCTGCTGGAGACACATCAATGGAAACTGTTAGTATTGGAAATGTGGGTTTTGCTGAAACTTTCTTTGCTGTCACGGGAGACGTGACAGGCATCTCTACCTTACCAGAAGGCACCCCTTCTATTGATCCACTCCTTGCGTTTCCCTCATGGCTCAGTGTGGACCCTGTCTCAGGAATAGTCCCGTCTGAGGATGTTATCGATTTAACTCTCACTTTTTCTCCAGCTTCGACGGATACTGGAACACTTACTGCAGAGATTACCGTTACAACAGCTGACCCCATTAATCCTGAAATCGTTGTCCCTGTTTCAATGATTGTTACCGGCGGTTCGACAACTGGTTTCCCTGTCGCAAGCTATCAGCAATGGCTTCGGGAACAGACTGGCGACGCCATCTTGACGATTAGTGATCCAATCGCACCCGATCTCGACAACGACGGCCTACCAAACCTAATCGATTTTGCCTTGGCAGACCCGGACGGAAGCCCCGAGTTGGTGATGCAGTCGGACGGAGACCTTTCCTTCGATCTTACGATGCGCGAGGATGTTCCCAGCTCTTTACTATCGGTTCTTGCTTCCGAAAATTTAACAACGTGGACTGTGCTTGAGCCTGAGACAGGCTACTCCATTACCGAGACCGTTGAAGGCGATGGAACAAAAACCGTTTCCATCATACTTTCGGAGGAAGGTTCTGAAACCAACCGTTTCTACCGCTTACAGCTGACCGAATAACTTGCTAACTACTTTCCGAGTAGTTCTTTGGCGCGGTTCAAGGTTTCTTTCTCGCTCTCGGTCAACGACCCAAAGCCGGAGGAGTTGATCTTGTCGAGAATTCGATCGACTTCCTCCCGCAGATTCTTGGACCCGTTCGCACCACTTGGTTGGGAATTTTGTTTGCGGGGTTTTGAGACATTCACTTTGTAGCGGGGCTCCAGCTTCTTCGCCTTGGAAGCGCTCCCCAAGCGGACGCGAGGGACCGAAATCCCCCGAAACCACGATTCGTAGCGAAAGAAAATGAATCCTGCAAAAATACCTCCCAGATGCGCCGAATGAGCGATACGGTCCGTTTGAGGGCCCAACTCGTTGAAAGCCAGACCAAACACGGTGATACCGGTAATCCCCCATCCTACCCACTTCGGCAAAACGGTAACGGGCAATACGAAGAAAAGAAGTAAAGTAATAGGTTCGTTGGGGTTGCGGAGGCAAAAATAGATCAGCAGCCCAAGAGCTCCTGCCGAGGCACCAATAACCAAACCACCGGAACCTCCCAAGTGGATGAGCGTCCAAACAATACCTCCTCCAAGAACCGAAAAAATGTAGAGTTTGAGGAGGTTCTGCGGGCCTATCATCGACTCAACAATTCGACCCATGAAAAAAATGATTAGGAAGTTCGCAATGAGGTGAAACAAGCCGCCATGAAGCAATCCGTAGGTCAGAAGGGTCCAGATCTTTAGCTGAGATATATTCGTCTCGGTAAGAGCCACCCAATCGATCAGAAAGGTTCCGCCCCCGGTCTGGCGGGTACCCACAAGCCCATCCACTCCAAAGAAGAGGACCAAAACATTCTGGAGTATGTAGACAGCCGCCGTAATGATCATAATCCAACCATACATCGGAATCTGACTCCGACCTGGATAGGACTCTCGCATGTATGGGCGGTCGTAGAGCATGTTTCGGGAAAGAGAAGGAAACAACAGAATGGCGCGTAAGCAATGCTAACCGAGCCAATTGCCTTCCCTGGCAACTATTCCTTTTCGTCTGGAGTCTCTACTTCGAATCCGTGGACTCGCTCCGTCTCTCCTTTTGTCGAAATCACTTTCCAAATGCACCAGGCGAAAAGAATCGTCACACCGCCTACCGAGAGAATCATTACTAGCCAGCCTCCCACGGTCATAACCCATCTCCTCTCTTTTCAGTTTCCTCAATACAGGCTCTGATTTCCTTTTTCCGTGGCACGTTCAATATACCGAATAGAAAGAGGAGGACCACCATGATTACGCCAATCCAAGCAGCTGGATTCGGATGGATGAATAGATCGACAACGTTGTCACTATATTCAGGTTTTCCAGATCCTGATCCTAAACCAAGGACACTTTTGTAGATCCAACTGCCAAAGATCACAAAGAGAAGAGCCGGTGTAACAAATTGAATCACGCTCTTAAAAACACCGGGAATGCGGATCGTAGCACCAAGGTGCGCTTCTCGAAGACCTTTCTTGATCCCAATCACCCATCCGAAAAGGACCACCTGAATAAACGCCAGCAGGACCATAAGAAGGTTTGTAATCCAAAAGTCCAACGTGTCCAACAACTTGAGGCCCGCACTAAAGTAGATGACCAGGACCCCACCAATACCCGTTACAAATCCTAAAACAGAAACCGACTGGCGCCGATTGATTTGAAGCGAATCCTCTAGATAGGCTATTCCAGGTTGGAGCATTGAGAGTGAGCTCGTAACCGCTGCGAGGAAAAGAAGGAAAAAGAAGGCGAAACCAAAGAATTGTCCCGCGGGCATCTCCGCAAAAACCATCGGCAAAGCCGTAAAGCCTACTCCAAAAGTGCTCAGCCCCATCGAAGCAAGGCCCGCCACACCAAAAAAAGCAACGCCCGCCGGGATACTGATCAAGCCACCCAATGCAACCTCACAAAACTCGTTTGCACTGGAAGCTGACAAGGAGCTTAGAACCACGTCGTCACGACGTCTCAAATAGCTGGCGTAAGTAATAATCACGCCGAACCCTACTGAGAGTGTGAAAAATATCTGGCCTGCCGCGGCCAACCACAAATCCGGGTTGGCTAGCTCTTCCCACACCGATCGCTCCTCAAGAGCAAACATCTCTGGATTCTGAGCCACAAGCTGCTGAGCCTCCACCAGTGTTTTTTCGGCCACAACGTCCAGCGTCTTGTCTTCGTTCCACACCGGCTCACCTTGCTCGTTCGAAAGAGGTGCTCCTTCAGCATCGACCTCCCGCTCGAGGAGGAACGTCTTTGAGGGATTCCACATAAAACCCAAACCGGTATCAATGTTTCGATCCGGATACTCTGGGTTGGGTGTCCCGAGAGTGAGAACACGGACCAAAATAATCAGAGCGATAAGGACAAGAGTCGGCATGGCATACCGGCAAAACAGCTCTATTCCTTTCGCAATTCCGCGGTAGATCAGGACGTAATTGAGTAGGAATACCAGGAGAAAATAGAGGCCCACGTGCTCGAGACTGATCTTGAACGCCGCTCCATTACCGCCGGATCCGACCAAACTGGCAAAGAATCCACTGGCCTCCTCTGGTGCCTGGAAATTCATTTCTCCCCTCAGGTAGTTCACCGCGTAAGCCAAACACCATGCCTCGATGACCACGTAATACATGTAGATCGATACAGGGATCACAAATGCGACTACCCCAAGATATCGGGCACCCATCATTTTCGTGATCGCCCCAAAAATACCCGGCGCACTATTATAGCCAAAGCGACCACCAGCGCGTCCCATCGTCCACTCTACCCAGCAGACCGGCAGTCCAATCAAAAGGAAGGCCAGGAAATAGGCGATCATGAACGCGCCTCCACCGAATTCGGCAACCTGCCCTGGAAAGCGGAGAAAGTTTCCGAGGCCTACCGCACTGCCGGATACCGCAAGGATGATTCCCAACCTCGAGTTCCAGCTTTCCTTTTGCCCCGACATCCCTCGACCCTAGGTAAGGAAGTAGCGAGGAAACAAGCTATTAACCCGATCCAGCGCCTACTCTTTCGCCGAAACAGTATCAATCATCTCTTTCACTGAGACGCGATCTTCGTAAATCGCCCGACCGACTATAACGCCAGTGAGGTTTTTGTGAGTGTGGGACAACTCGTTCAGGGCCTGTACATCGGCAAGACTAGCGACTCCTCCAGACGCGATTACGGACAAATCCGGGCACGATTCGCAAAGCTCCGCTTGTCGTAGAAGATTCGGACCCGTCAAGGCGCCGTCTGTTGAGATGTCCGTGTGGATCACTGTCGTAATTCCGTCTCCTTGCAACCGCCTACCGAATTCCACCGTCTCGATACCCGAGTCCTTGACCCAACCCTGAAGGGACAATTTCCCATCCTTTGCGTCCAACCCAATAGCCACCGCATCAGATCCGAACGCCTCAACGATCTTCCGGGGGAAATCCGGTTTTTCGACTGCGGATGTTCCAACCACAGCCCGGGACGCACCCGCCTCCAGAGCCCGCGAAATCGATTCCTCATCTCGGAGGCCACCACCCATTTCGACCTTCATGCCTAAAGCCGCAATCCTTCGGATGAGATCCAAGTGGGTAAGCTCTCCGGTGAACGCACCATCCAAATCGACCACATGTAACCATTCGGCCCCCTGTTCCATCCACATGTCCGCGGCCTCCATAGGATCTTCGAAATAGACGGTTTCCTTGTCCGCACGGCCATGCAGGAGGCGAACACAACGGCCCCCTTTCAGGTCAATCGCTGGATAGATTGTAAACATGTTCCGGTGATGGAGTGAGCCCGCGAAAGACTCAACCCCAATCCCCCAGCGACTTTAAGGGCCCCGTTTCTGTCAAATAAATTAAACCTGGTTTATTTTGTTTCATGTAGTCCTGTAGCAAACCGCTCCTGCCTCGCATGCCTTCACCCAAGGATTGACGGAGCATGGCCGGATCGTCTGGAATCCTCCCGATGTCCAAGGAAGATTCCCTACTGGTCACTTCACTCTACCGCTTCATTGAAGTTGTGGATCCGCCTGCGCTTCGTCAGCGGATATACGATGCTGGTGTCGAAAGGGGCTTGAAGGGAACTATTCTTGTCGCTCCAGAGGGAATCAACGGGACCATTGTCGGAATAGAAGAGGAGGTTGAGCGATTTCTGAGTTACCTTGAAACAGAGGAAGGCATCACGGACATTCCGATAAGAGAAAGCCGCTGCAAAGAGTTTCCCTTTCAGAGGTGGAAGGTGCGCCTAAAAAAAGAGATTGTCACCCTTGGCGTAGAAGGAGTGAGCCCAACCAAGCAGGTCGGCAAGTATCTCGAACCCGACGAATGGAACGAGATGCTCAAAGGTGGGGACGTAACCGTTGTAGACACCCGGAACCATTACGAAACCCGGATCGGAAAGTTCGCACACGCCGTTGATCCTGCGACAGAGAACTTTCGAGACTTTCCCCGATGGGTGGAGACCCACCTCGATCCGAACATGAGTCCCAAGGTTGCCATGTATTGCACCGGCGGGATTCGCTGCGAAAAAGCGACCAGCCTTCTTTTGCAAAAGGGGTTCAAGGAGGTTTACCACCTGAAAGGGGGCATCCTCCGCTACCTTGAAGAAACTCCTTCAGAAGAGAGCCTGTGGGAGGGCGATTGTTTTGTTTTCGATGATCGCGTCTCTGTCGACCCAAACCTCGAACAAGGCGCATACACCATTTGCGAGGGATGCCAGTTACCCGTTTTGAGGACCGAGCTGGATCAGTGTAACTGCCAGGAACTGAAGCGTCCCAGCAAGAGCATCAACCAAACGGTGCTTTAGCACTTCGGACGATGCTTGTCGGTGGACGAATCCTGAGCCGCTATCCGGTCTGGCTGACTAGCGTAATCCGCAATCACTCTTGTCATATCCTCTAGCAGGAGAGTCGCCATATCGCGACTAAAGTCTTCTTTCACTACGATCCTCAGCACCGCAATATCTTCAGCATTTTCAGGCAGTGTGTAGGCAGGTATCAGCCACCCGCGGTGTCGAATATGTTCCGAGATATCAAAAACCGTGTAGTTCACGTCTGCATCCTCACGAATGCGAAAGGCCAGAACGGGAATATCTTCACCCGGACCCAGAATTTCAAACGGCCCGATATCCGGTAGCTTCTGCGTGAGGAAGCGAGCCGTGTCCCGCGAGGTTTCCATCACCCTCCGATAACCGTCCCGACCCAAACGGATAAAATTATAGTACTGCGCAATCACCTGATTCCCCGGTCGGGAGAAATTCAATGCAAACGTCGGCATGTCACCCCCAAGATAGTTGACCTTAAAGACCAACTCCTCTGGGAGCTCATCCTCGTCCCTCCAAATAATCCAACCAACCCCCGGATATACCAGCCCATACTTGTGCCCCGAGACGTTGATTGATTTGACCCACTTCAAGCGAAAATCCCATTCCAAATCCGGCTGGAGAAACGGCGCGACAAAACCCCCGCTGGCTGCGTCCACATGGAGGGGCACATCCCAGCCAGTCTTGGCGTTTAGTTCATCAAGAGCGTCGTTGATCTCTTTGATAGGCTCGTATTGACCGGTAAAAGTGGTGCCCAATATCCCGACCACTCCGATCGTGTTCTCATCACATCGCTTGATCACCTCTTCCGAGTTCACCATGTAGCGACCCCTCTCAATCGGAATGTAACGGGGCTCGATCTCCCAATACCGACAAAACTTTTCCCAGCACACCTGAACATCGATCCCCAGGATCAGGTTCGGTTTGTCGGCGGGTTTCCCTGCCGCTTCACGCCTTTTGCGCCACATCCACTTCAAGGCCATTCCGCCGAGCATGGCAGCTTCGCTGGAACCGATCGTGGAACAGCCGCACGGTTTCTCGTCCTCCGGCGCGTTATACAGCTCCGACATGATGTTGACGCACCGCATTTCGATTTCAGCCGTTTGTGGATACTCATCCTTGTCGACCATGTTTTTCTCGAAGGTGAGCTGCATGAGTTCTTTTGCCTCGGGCTCCATCCAAGTGGTTACGAAGGTTGCCAAATTGAGCCTCGCATTGCCATCAAGCATCAGCTCGTCGTGAATGATTTGCGCGGCCGTCTTTGGCGGCATTTCTTCATCCGGCATCCGGTATCGAGGAATTTCCTTGGAAATGTAACGCGACCCAAACGTAGGGTTTAAGGTTTGGTCTAAAGAATCGGGGCTCGCTTTCTTGTGTAACATGATCTGTCAGCTAGAGGTTCGAGCTCGATTCAAGGCAGGACAAAGCCGTGTTGCAAAACCAAATCAGAAAAGACCTCGATTTACCCAGAAGGGTAAGTCGACGAATTCACTCGACCCCTCCCCCAGAGCAAGTACCCTTCGGTGCATGAAAATATCATTCTTTGTTGCCCTCCCGCTGTTCTTGTCCGTCACCTCCGGCACATTCGCTGAAACCGTCGAGTCCGCACCATCCGACGAGTCGATTCTGGAGCTAATGGAGCTGATGGAGGTGGAACAAATCCTCGATCAAACCATCCAGAGCATGGAGAGCATGATGGAAATGGCGATCAGTCAGTCACTCGCCACCAGTGGCGCCAGCAAAAAGGATTTCGAGGAAGCCGAAAAAGTGAGGGAAGTCATGATGGAGTGGCTTGAAGAAGAGCTCAGCTACGACTTCCTTATCGAACTCTACGTGCCCTCGTATCGGGAGACATTCACTCAGGTTGAGGTGGATCAGTTGATTGAGTTTTTTTCAGGTCCAGTCGGCCAGATGTTGATTCGCAAGCAGCCCGAGCTTATGAACAGCTTCCTTCAGAAGTATCAGAGTGAAATCGGACCGATGATGGAACGTTTTCAAACCAAACTTACTGAAAGTCTTTAGGATCTTTCTGAGTGGCTACGTTGACCAGAAGGTTGCCACTCCAAGACCTCCTTCTGCGTCATCCCGGAGGCTCTCATCTCGCGAACCGCCAAAGAGCGTTCCGACTTTGAGAGCCGATTCCCTTTCTCGTCGTAAACTAAAGGGAGGTGGCGAAACGAGGGCGGCTCCTTGCCCAAAGCCTGATAAAGAAGAATCTGGCGCGCGGTCGAAAGAAGCAAATCTTCTCCCCGTACGACTTCTGTGATCTCCATTGCGATGTCATCCACTACAACCGCCAACTCATAGGAAGGCTCACCTGTTTTACGCCAAACAAGAAAGTCCCCAAAATCCTCCCCTGCGACAAAATGCTGAACGCCCTGAACCCCGTCCTCAAAAGTGATCTTTAAACCCTCCGGCACTTTGAATCTCCAGTTCACTTCTTCGTCCATCGCGTCTCCGCGGGCAAATGCACTTTCCCGTTTCGACGGGGGGATTTTCCAGGACCCGTCCGATTCTCTATCCAATCCCATTAGACTCAATTCTCTGCGCGAGTAGGAACAAGGGTAGATGAGTCCATCTTCTGCCAGGCTTTGCCAAATCGACCTGTAGTACCCCATTCTCTCGCTCTGACGGTAAGGCGAATACGGCCCTCCAGGATTTATCCCTTCATCCCAGTCGATTCCAAGCCACTCCAGATCTTCCAAAATAGCTCCTTCAAACTCATTTCGACACCTCTCCCGATCAATATCTTCCATCCTAAGGACCAATGACCCTTTCTTACTCCTCGCACGCCGCCATGCTTCAAAGAACGTCTTTGCGTGCCCGGCATGCAGCCATCCTGAGGGAGTGGGGGCGATTCTTCCCCTGTAGAAGCTTTCATTCTGCATGGTTTGCTACCTCAAGAGAGAAAAACCTCCCATGATTAGCCGTCTGTGGGCGACTACATTCTCGTCAGGAATCTACCGCAACGGGTTCTACCTCCACCATCACTTCAAACTTTTTCAAAAACCAGAGCGTGAAGGGACCATTCCAATACACCGCAACAGGATCGCCGACCACCTTCCATTGCTCATTGGCGGCTAGCCAGGCGAAGAGTTCTTCTTCTTTTTCGCGGTAATTGCTTTCGCTGTAGGAACCACGACCACCTACGGACACAACGGTGCGCTCTGGGACTTCAACCACTCTCACCTGCTCCGTATCGCCCGTCACTTTGTCCACTTCGTCTGCAGCAACCCAAAAATACATTTCCCCCGGATTCACCTTTGCCTCTACAGGGGTCGTCATCGCAATGTCTCTTTTGTCTATGTAGTCAAAGAGTGGCCGGAAAAGTTTCCCTGAAGAGGCAAAATAACTAGCGTCCGAATTGCTCTCCAAAAGAACCCCTGCGGGCAGCTCCTTTACCTGAATCTCTCCCGGCGGTGTCTGAGGAAAAGCCTGCTCGTAACCAAACAAAGAACCTCCGGTCAAGAGACCGGAGAGGACCCATCGTGTCACCTTCATGATCTACGATTCCACGATGGAATCCATATTTCAAATCAGATGTGCACAACTGTTCGAACGGCCCGAGGAAAATTCTTGAGAGGCATTTCCTGTCAACGTTGCGGCGAGGGAGTTCCGTTGAGAAAAGCCTCGTTCTCCCACACCGGATCCTCTTCAACAGGGGGAAGTTCTACTTCCTCAGACCCGCGGTTGTCCTTCTCATTTCGAATGGCCTTTTCCTCTAATCGACGTTCGAACTCGTTGAAATCGAAGATCTCAAAACTCCCATCAAAATGCTCCACTAAAACCGTTCTGGATTCAACCCAGTCTCCACTGTTCAGGTAATGGATTTCCTCGACGAATTTGTCTGCTGCCGTGTGGATATGTCCACAAATCACTCCGCAACAGTTTTTAGACCGCGCCAAATCCCTAAGCTTGTCTTCAAACTTATCAACAAAACTGACGGCACCCTTAACCTTCGCCTTGATCTGCTTGCTCAGCGAATAGTAGGGCTTCCCTCTCCATGACCTGAACTTGTTGTAAATCCGGTTGATCCGAAGGAGGGTCTGGTATCCTACCGCCCCTAAGATAGCGATCCATTTGTGGTTGGTGGTAATGGAATCAAAACCATCGCCGTGTACCACCAGATAGTCTCCTCGGGGCGTTGAGTGGATGAACTCATTTACAATATGAAGGCGGTCGAACTCCAACGGCAGGAACCGATACAAGATATCATCGTGGTTCCCCCGCAAGTAAACCACCTCCGTATCCTTCTTCTCCAGTTTCTTCAAGATTAGCCGGATAAAACGGGTGTGTTGTTTGGTCCATCCTCCTTTGCGGGATAGGCTCCACCCATCAATGATATCTCCATTGAGAATCAGCCGGTCGGAGTGAGAGTGTTTTAAAAAGAAGTTCACCTCGTCGATCTTGCAGTCGCGGGTTCCGAGATGAACATCTGAGAGAATAATTGTCTTAAACTTCAGAGTGACTCTTTTCACAGGCTATTGTCCGGTTTCCCCCACCAAAGCCTAAGCCACGACCACGTCAACGAAGATGTGCGTTTGCAACGGGATTGTGACGAACACGCCCAGCGTCTGCAGCGAGAGACGTTGACCCAAACTCCAAATTTAGTCTATCCTCTGCTCTATGCCAGCTGTATTGCTATGGTTGTTCCGCCGGTACGTCGCGCGAGTCGCCCTGTCGCTGGCAGGGCTTCTTTCGCTGAGCTTCATCGCCGAAGGCAAGGTTCATGATTTGATCTCCATCGACGGATCAACCATCAAAGCTGAGCTCGTTGAAATGGTGGGGAGAGATTCGGTTACGATCCGCAGGGAAGATGGAAGAGAATTCTACGCTGTCCCTCTGGACAGATTTTCTGGCGATACTCGCACTGCAATCATCGATTGGTTTAAGTCTATTGAAGACGCCCGGCTTTTTCCCGACATAAACAGTGATTCCGAAATCAAGATTGGCTTCTCGAGAGGACGGGACGACGACCTGAACGAAGATGGAGATCCTGATGATCGGGTTGTTACGTTAGAACCAAGCATCGTTTTCTACAGCGACAATTTCGAAATCACCTATCAGAACGTCGAGGGAACAGTCATTGTTATTGGGGAAAGCGTCCTGACCCGAGATGAGATGAAGGTTCTCAATAGACAAAATTTCACCGTGACGATTCCGCCAAGAGAAAATGTGCGTTGGGAGGGCAAGCCTTTTACCAATCGCTACGACTCCAATGCCAGAAATGGTTCTGCACATGGCTACAAATACGAGGATTATCTCATCATACTCTACAACCGAGAGGGTGAACCAGCTATCATCACTTCCTCCAGAAACTTCTATGAAAAAATCGCTGACCAAATTATGAAAGCGTCGCCAAAAAAGAGCTACAACGAGGACTTTTCGGAAGAAGTAGAGGAGTCACGAGTTTAGCGATTGTCAAAGTTCCTCCAAAATGATGACCTGTCGCTTGCTTTGACGCACTGCTATGTCTGAAAAAAAACTAACTTCTCCAGTCACGATCCTCATCGATCTCGCACTCACAGGGGCTTTCTTCGTTTTTATGACCGTGATGCTTCGTCCCTTTGTGCCCGCCCAGACTCCTCTCTACGTCTGGGGCTTCGCGGCCTTTACCGCTCTTCCTTTAACCGGTGTCTTTTGGCTGGCCTCGCAGATGTTCAGGGTAACCTTGACCGACCAACTGCGCCGTTCCAAAGCCGAAAAAGAGGCTTGATTAGAAGTCTTTTCAGGGCATTCTCCCTCCTTTTCCTAAATTGTCATGTCACAGCATCGTAGTTTTCAAGCTGGTGGATCCGCCAGCCTCAAAAAGCGCAACGTTCTTTCCCGCTTTGAACGCGTAGAGCTCCTTCGCAAGCGCGGCGAGTGGAAGGCAGGCGACCGCGTGGTCGGTCTGAAAAAGACTAAGCCCGAGGAATAACCCTCACACCAGAGAGTTCTGGCCCCAAGAACTACTTCTTCTTCGGAAACAAAACTCCGCAAATCGGGCACTGCTCTTTCACGCACGAGCGGGCTTTGCAGTGCTCACGCCCGAAAAAAATCATCCGCAAGTGTAGTTGGCCCCACTCCTCACGAGGGAAAAGGCGCTTCAGATCGCTCTCCGTGGTCACCACGTTTTTTCCTGAGCTCAGTTTCCAGCGTTTTGCAAGGCGATGGATGTGAGTGTCGACAGGAAACGCCGGCTGGCCAAAAGCCTGTGCCATCACCACCGACGCGGTCTTGTGACCCACTCCGGGCAACATCTCCAATTCTTCAAAGGTCTCGGGAACGTTCCCACCGTATTCCTCAAGAAGGATTCTCGAAAGACCGGCAATCGCTTTTGCTTTCGTGGGTGAAAGGCCGCAGGGGCGAATGATTTCTCGAATCTCTTCGACTCTGAGTAAGACCATTTCCTGAGGAGTCGAAGCCTTGGCAAAGAGCCCAGGAGTCACCTGATTCACCCTTTTGTCGGTGCACTGAGCCGAAAGTAAAACAGCAACCAGTAGCGTGAACGGATCCGAGTGGTCCAAAGGCACTGGTGTCTCTGGATAGAGTTCCGCGAGCTTTTTACGGATAAATTCAACCCGCTCTTTTTTTAGCATGATCAAGGAAAGGGATTCGGACCAGTGACCTCCTAAGGTCCAAGAGGCACTGTCTTCACTCGGTCATTTCACCACCCTCAAAGTGAACTTGCGATTTGCTCGACTGACCATTCTCCGACCGCAATCGAAAACCTCGTTACTCGTTCTCCGCCATCGAGTAGCTAAAGAGGTCCTCTCTGGTATCGATAACCCATTCCCCGGAACCGTCCATGAAGTCGTACTCGTAGCGAATCAAACCAACGTGTGGAGCCATATAGTACCTCTCTCGCATCGATGCGTCAGCGTCGTCCTCGACCAAGTCGGTCATTTGATAAACAACTGCTTCAAACGTGCCTGCCGGAACCGTAATCTCCTCATCAACCGAAAGAACTTCGTAGGATAGACCATCTGCCTCATACTCGTGCCCTGCCTCCGTCGGGAAAGGCAGAGTGAGTGCGAAGTCCGAGAGTGAACTGGGTGGCGCTGGATCTTCCCAATCTTCCCAAAAATTGTAAGACCCCTCGTCCGATAGATACTCCCAATAATAGCTGTAGCTATCTGGGTCGATCTCTGCACCCATCAGCCTTTCAAAAAGGGTCCTCCAGTCGGTTAGCAGTTCTATGCGGTAGATCGTCTTACCTTCGAGCTTCTTGACTTCGACCACCGTTTCTCGGGAAGTCCCACCAGAGACCTGTTTACCGTCCTCGAAGTAATAAGCGGTAAAATCCCACCGCGCATCCTCTGCACGTGGCTGAATTTCTTTAGCCGAAATCCATCCTGTTCCCCCAAGGGAAGCCGCCAAAACAAGCACCGTCCAATCTTTCCTTTTCATTGCTCGGTTCCTAAGCCAATCCGTCCAATTCGACAAGAAGTTGTTGCTCGATGCCGCGGCTTCTTAGAAACGGCAAGAGGAGAAAAAGTGCCGCTTATTATAAGTTTTTCTTGTCAAAGATTTATTTTTTATTCAGAATTTCTAATCACCTTTTCGACACCCCATGAAAAAACCGACCCACTCCATCCACGATGGGAACGAGGCCGTGGCTTCCGTTGCTTACCGTCTTAGTGAAACCATCGCGATCTACCCGATAACCCCCTCCTCTCCCATGGCAGAGCATTGTGATGAGTGGTCAAACGCTTCCGTGCCCAACCTCTGGCAAATCGTTCCCGAAGTCACCCAGCTCCAGTCCGAGGGCGGGGTTGCTGGTGCTATCCACGGGAGCCTTCAGGCTGGAACCCTGTCGACAAGCTTTACCGCATCTCAGGGTCTGCTCCTAATGATCCCCAACCTTTATAAGATCGCGGGAGAACTAACTCCATTCTGCCTTCACGTAACAGCGCGTAGTCTGGCGACTCACGCACTTTCGATCTTCGGTGATCACTCGGACGTAATGGCTTGCCGTCAAACCGGGTTTGCACTGCTCGCATCAAATTCGGTGCAGGAGGCACAGGACCTCGCTGCTATTTCACACGCGGCAACCCTTTCTTCCCGCATACCCTTTCTTCATTTCTTCGACGGCTTCCGGACCTCGCACGAGATCAACACCTACGAAACTCTTTCCGACAGCGAACTTCGCGAGCTCATCCCACTGCGTGATATTACTTCTTTCCGCTCCCGCGGATTAACGCCAGACGCTCCAGTCCTTAGAGGAACCGCGCAGAATCCGGATGTCTTCTTTCAGGCCAGGGAAGCTGCGAATACTTTTTACCACGCTTTTCCCGGTATTGTGGAAGATACCATGGAAAAGTTTCACCGAATCACGGGGCGCTCCTACCATCTGTTCGAATATACCGGTGCCCAAGACGCAGAGGATGTCGTCATTCTCATGGGATCGGGCGCTGAGACCGCTGGGGAAACATCCAACTGGCTCAACCAAAACGGCCGAAAAACCGGAGTCCTAAAAGTGAGGCTGTTCCGCCCCTTCTCCGTGGAGCGCTTTCTTCAGGCCCTCCCAGCGACCGTTCGCAGAATCGCCGTTCTTGATCGAACGAAAGAACCGGGTGCCATCGGTGAACCACTTTATCAGGATATTTTATCCGCTCTCTCAGAAGGACGACAAAACCCTCTCTACTCAAGCGTTTCGGAACCACTCGTCGTAGGGGGTCGCTACGGCCTCGGTTCCAAAGAATTCACCCCGGCAATGGTGAGAGCTGTCTTTGACAACCTCGTCGCAGAAAACCCGAAGAACCATTTCACCGTCGGGATCGAAGACGACGTGACCCATCTGTCCCTGCCGGTGGACCAAGATTTCGACCTTACCAACGACGATTGCTTTGAAGCAGTCTTTGTCGGACTAGGATCCGATGGAACCGTCGGGGCCAACAAGAACACGATTAAGATCATTGGTTCCGAAACCGAGAATTTTGCACAGGCCTACTTCGTTTACGACAGCAAGAAGTCCGGTGCAATGACCGTGTCCCACCTTCGTTTCGGACCCAATCCAATCCGCGCCCCTTATCTGATCAAAAACGCGAGTTTTGTCGGGTGCCATCAATTCTCATTTATTGATCGCTACGACGTTCTCGCTCACGCAGGGGACGGTGCCATTTTCCTTCTGAATTCACCCCACGGCCCGGAATCCATTTGGGACCGACTCCCAATCGAGGCCCAAGAGACCATCCTCGCGAGGAAGATCCGCGTCTATGTCGTAGACGCCTACAAGGTCGCCCGCGAAGCCAAGATGGGGGACCGGATCAATACCATCATGCAGACTTGCTTCTTCGCGATCTCAGGCATTCTACCGCGCGAGCAGGCAATCGGAAAGATCAAGTCCGCGATTGAAAAGACCTACGGAAAGAAGGGAAGGCCTCTCGTTGAGAAAAACTTCGCTGCCGTAGACGGTTCGCTTGCTAATCTGCATGAGGTAGCCGTTCCGCAGGATGCAACACCCTCGAAGAGGAGAATTCTTTCTCCCGTTCCCAATGAAGCGCCAGAATTCGTCAAGCGGGTGACTGGTGTCATGCTTGCAGGGAAGGGCGATCTCCTGCCCGTTTCCGCATTTCCTCCTGACGGCACCTGGCCCACCGGGACGACGCAATGGGAGAAAAGAGGGATCGCACAATCAATTCCACTCTGGGAATCCGATCTTTGCATTCAGTGCGGGAAGTGCGCCTTTGTATGTCCGCATGCTGCCATTCGCGCCAAGATTTATCCTCAATCATACACGGGAAAGCTCTCACCCGAATTCCGGTCGACGGCTTACAAGTCAAAAGAAGTCGACGACTTCCTCTTTACGATCCAAACCGCACCCGAGGACTGCACGGGATGCAACCTGTGCGTAACCGTCTGCCCGGCGAAAGACCGAAAGAATCCTGGCCGAAAAGCCATCAACATGGTTCCGCTTCAGTCTGTCATCGAGCAGGAGCGGAAGAACTATGACGAGTTTCTCAAGCTCCCCGATCCCGATACCACTTCACTCACCCTCGACCCGAAAACCAGTCAGCTGCGCAAGCCTCTGTTCGAATACTCAGGCGCCTGTGCCGGGTGTGGGGAAACGCCCTATCTCAAACTACTCACCCAACTGATTGGGGATCGCCTAATCATCGCCAATGCGACTGGTTGCTCTTCAATTTATGGAGGCAACCTTCCAACCACTCCTTACACCGTAGACGAGAACGGACGCGGTCCCGCGTGGGCGAACTCCCTCTTTGAGGATAATGCTGAATTCGGATTTGGGATTCGATTTGGCGTCGAGAAAAAGTCGTCGATGGCTCGCGAGTTTCTCGGGATGCTTGGGGGTTCTCTTGGCGATGAACGTGTGAGCTCGATCCTCGCTGCCCCACAAACGACCGATCTCGATATCAAAATCCAACGGGAGCGAGTCTCCGACCTGAAAAATGCTCTCCGCAATCTAAACGACCCGAGAGCCGAGGCCCTTCGACACCTTGCAGATTACCTCGTTCGGAAATCAGTTTGGTGCGTTGGCGGTGATGGATGGGCCTACGACATTGGTTTCGGCGGTCTCGACCACGTCCTCGCCAGTGGAAAGAACATTAACGTTCTCGTTCTCGACACCGAGGTATATTCCAATACAGGCGGCCAAGCCTCGAAGTCTACTCCGATTGGCGCCGTAGCAAAATTCGCGTCCGGCGGAAAGGACTGCGGAAAGAAGGATCTTGGCCTGGTTGCGATGAGCTACGGGCACATCTACGTCGCTTCCGTTGCGATGGGTGCCAAAGACGGCCAAACCTTGAACGCATTTCGGGAAGCCGATTCTTACGAAGGACCTTCTCTCGTCATCGCCTACAGTCACTGCGTCGGACACGGGTACAACTTAAGCCAAGGGGTGGACCAACAGAAAAAAGCCGTCCAGTCCGGTTATTGGCCATTGTTTCGTTACGATCCCCGACTTGCGGACGAAGGAGAGAACCCGCTACAACTCGACTCTGGCGACCCGAGAATTTCCCTGCGTGAATACAGCGAAAACGAGGTCCGGTTCCGGATGCTCTTCCAATCAGACCCGGAACGAGCGAAGGACCTCCACTCTTCTGCAGAGAAAAATCTCTCTCGCCGTCGCAGATACTACCAACATTTGGCCTGCAAGTAGTCGCACTGTAATGGAAACCACACTACGGACAAACTACCTCGGCCTCGCCCTAAAACACCCACTGATTGCGGGTGCTTCCCCTTTGGTTGATTACACTTCCAAGGTTCGTGAGCTCGAGGACGCTGGCGCAGCCGCAATCGTGATGCATTCTCTCTTCGAGGAGCAGCTGTCCTTTGGGATCGAAGGCGAGAATGCCCACGTGCATGGTCATGAGGAGACCTTTGCAGAAGCGACTTCGTATTTTCCCGGTGATGTCGATTTTACCCTCGGTCCCGATCATTACCTTGAGAGAATCACAGAAATCAAACGGATGGTTTCGGTTCCAGTAATCGGTTCTCTCAATGGACGAACGCCAACCGGATGGACAGAATTCGCGGCCGATATCGAGGCGGCTGGTGCCGATGCACTGGAGCTCAATCTCTACTTCCAGCCAACGGACGCACAAACCTCATCCGAAGCACTGGAAGCAGACGCGGCCCTAACGGTCGAAAAAGTCTGTGCCCGGATATCGATTCCGGTCGCTGTAAAGCTCTCTCCCTACTTCTCCTCACTCCCCCACTTTATCCGCCGACTCGAGAATGCCGGAGCAAAAGGCGTCGTTCTCTTCAACCGATTTTATCAACCGGATATCGATATCGAGAATCTTGAAACCCTTACAACCCTTCACCTTTCCGACAGCCAGGAACTCCTGCTTCGCCTTCGCTGGCTTGCCATTTTACGCGACCGATTTCCGATCGATCTTTCCTGCAGTGGCGGCGTGCACAGTGCCTCTGATGCCATCAAAGCAATCATGGCGGGTGCTGATACCGTTCAGCTGGTCAGCGCCCTTTTGCGAAACGGTCCCTCATTTCTGGCTACCGTGCTGCGGGAAATGGCTGAATGGTTTGAGGAATTCGAATACGCCTCGGTCGACGATGCCAGAGGCAGCATGAGCTACCGCAAAACACCCAACCCAGAAGCGATCGAACGCGCAAATTACCTGAAGATCCTGCAAAGTTGGAAACCCTGATTCCAAGACACGTCAAAAGTTTCCCGATCAGTAGACACTTCCAGAATATCTTCGAGTAAAATCCCGGTTGTGGTTCGTATTCGCCTTGGCGGCCAAAACCTTTTCATAGTTCTTTTCCCAGGATGGCCGGCTTCCTTTCACATGAGTCACGTCGCCATTCTGGTTTCGAATTACCACAAGATATCCCTCATACTTATACCCGAATTGGGCGTATTCATTGTCATCGTAGCGGGCGCCTCAAAAAGAAAATGACCGTTCTGTGAATCGGTAAAGGTTCATTCTTGCTCCCACCAAACAACTATACAAGTTTTCACTGGTTTCCGTCCTCTCTCATTCGCTGATGAACCTATCTCTTTCAAATGAACTGAACCGTCTCTTCGGCTTCAGCGATTTCCGTGGTCCACAGGAGGAAATCGTTCAAGATATGATCGAGGGTCGGGACGTTTTGGTGGTTCTTCCTACCGGTGGGGGGAAATCTCTGTGCTACCAATTGCCCGCTCTCCTCTCGAGAGGCATGACCCTGGTCGTATCTCCTTTGATCGCTCTCATGAAGGATCAGGTGGATGTGTTGAAAGCACGAGGCGCGCCCGTCGCCGTCTTCCATAGCCTCCAATCAGACGAGGAACGGCGGGAAACCCTCGAACTGATCCAATCCGGTGAATGTCGCCTACTTTATGTCGCACCCGAGCGTTTCCGCGCCAACGGATTCATAGACCTTCTCAAAGCGCACAAGATTGATCGATTTGCGATCGATGAGGCTCACTGCCTCTCTCAGTGGGGCCACGATTTCCGACCGGATTATCTGCGGCTGGGAGATGTTGTCTCACAACTCGGCCGTCCTCCTGTGGCTGCATTCACTGCGACCGCTACACCGATCGTGCGCAAGGACATCGCCGATCATCTTGGGCTGATCAATCCGGTGATTCGCGTCTCCGGTTTTTCGCGACCAAATCTCGCCTTCCGGGTGCGGAGAGTAAACGGAGAAAAGGAGAAGCTGGAAGCTATCGGAAATTTAGTTAGCAGATGGAAAACGGGAATCATTTACTGTGCGACTCGCAAGAAGGTCGAGAAAGTTTCTCAAACTCTATCCGATCGTGGAGTTTCGGTCATTTCCTACCATGGTGGAATGGATGGTAGTGCTCGCGAAGATGCGCAAAACCGTTTCATGGCCCGCGAATACGACGTTGCCGTCGCGACAAATGCTTTTGGAATGGGAATTGATCGGGCGGACGTACGCTTCGTGATTCATCATGAGCTTCCAGGCAGTCCAGAGGCCTACTACCAAGAGGCAGGACGCGCCGGGCGCGACGGTGCCCCTGCTGAATGCGAACTTCTCTACAACTACGCAGACCGCAGAACCCAGGAATTTTTTATTGAAGGCGCCAATCCGGATGCTCACCTGATACGGGCAGTCTACGATCTCCTCCGCACACTAGCGGACTCCAAAAATGAGGTTCTGCTCACGATTGACGATCTCGTCGATCACTTGCCAGACCGGGAGAACCCTATGGGAGTTTCGACCTCTATTGGAATTTTGGCACGAACCGGATGGATCGAACGTTTCGATGTTTCTGGACGCAGACTCAGGGGGACCCGCATCCTCCAGCCAAAGAAAGAGGGTTCGGAAATTCCTCTCGACGAAAATGCGCTTCGCGAGAAGAGGAGAAGGGACATGCTTAAACTGGAGTCGGTTATCCGGTTTTGCGAAGATCAGAGCACCTGTCGGCAGGAGTGGATACTCAATTATTTTGGTGAAGAAAGCCTGTTGCCTTGCGGAAAGTGCGATTATTGCACTTCCCGGGAGGATCCAGACTTGCGCGCCCCGTCCGCCGAAGAACAACTTGTTGCGAGGCAAATCCTCAGTGCCGTCGCACGCATGTCCTTTCGCACCGGTCCCCGGTCATGGGCACCCAGATTCGGTAAAGCAAAGATTCTCGATTGCTTGCTCGGAATCGAATCTGAAGGTCCGACCGCCAGTTTCATCAGCGGTCTCTCCACCTTTGGAATCCTCACTGATGAACCAAAAAAACGAATCCAAACTATCATTCGCGAGCTGGAAAAACGTCACTATCTCCGCACGGAAAAGCCGGACCTGTATCCCCTCGTCAATCTCACCGATAGAGGGGTCGCCGTTCTTCTTGACGGGCAAGCCTGCCATTTGGACTGGGACACAACGCCAAAAGGTAAAAAGCGCCCAAAAAAGACTTCCGAAAACAATAAGATTGTTGAAACGTCTGACCCTGAAACGCAGGCACTTTTCGAAGAACTCCGTGATCTACGAAGACAAATTGCCAGTGAAAGAGGTGTTCCCGCCTTTACGATTTTTCATGATCAAACCCTGATCCATCTTGCCAAGGAAAGGCCGCCAGACGTCACGGCCGCAATTCGAATCAGGGGAATTGGGCCAGCGAAGGTGGAGAAGGAACTACCTTTGTTTTTGGAGAGAATCAGGAAATGGGAAAAAACAGGAGCTTCATCCTTTTGATTTCAAAAGCAACGACACCACTAGCTTTTCCGGATTCTCCTTTGTAACGGAATAAACAGAAGCATGTAGGCGAATCGACTCGCACTATCGGAGTTCGGGCGAGACCACTCCTACACATCTCCCGCATGGGGATCGAGTTCTTCCGGACCTTTTCCGACGTTTGCCTTGAAGTAACGCCCTGTAGTTTTGTCTCTCTCGTATTTAGTGAATCCCGCTTTCGTTAACTTCCCTGATTCCAACTTTCCATCCCAGTCAGCGTAGGTGGTATTGATCCCCGGAGAGGTGAAAACCTTGCGCAAAAGCTCACCAGTGACTGGATGTAGCTTCAACGGTTCTGCACCCAAGGGTTGCTCTGCTTCAAAGATCTCGACCACCTCGCCTTTTTCATCGAGCACCTCGTAGGCATAGATAGGCATGGATCAAACGGAATCTAACCTTTCCGAACTACGTCCTTTTTCTCCTCACACTCAGCTTCAAGGCGGTTCTTTTCGTCTCGAAGTTCTCTCTCCAGAGACTCGACTTCTTCCAAGGCACCTTTCGAGCGGGCTGCGACAATCTTTCCCTGCAGGAACACCTCCCTCTCCGCTATCTTCGCACGATAGGTCTGAGAGATTTGCTCTAGCTCGGCCTTCTGGCTGTCAGAGACTTTTTCGGTGGATGGTTCGTCTTTTTCCAGGCGTTCCATCGCTAATTCGTAGGCACTTTTCATGGGAGAGAAAGTAGCAGGTTTAGCCTGAAACACCAACCCTCTTTAGCCATACCCCTCCTTGCCTTCCACAAGGTTCCATGCAATCACCTTACGTATGGCAAGCCTCTCTGAAGTCGTCTCTTTTTGCGATCGGCGCACCCGCCGCCGCGACATTGTTGATTTCGCTCCTGCCCATAACGGATTGCAACTGGAGAATGACGGCACGGTCACAAAAATCGGTGCTGCAGTAGACGCCGGAGAGGTTCCCTTCCGCTTAGCAGCCGAGAGAAATATCGATTTCTTGATCGTTCATCACGGACTGTACTGGGTAGCACCGATTCCTATTACCGGGCCGCACTATCGTAAAACCCGCCTCGCACTCGAAAACAATCTGGCGGTCTACGGAAGCCATCTTCCTCTAGACTGCCACCCCGAGATCGGAAACAATGCTCTTCTCGCAAAAGCGCTAGGCCTTACCCGAATCGATACGTTTCTGCCTTACGAAGGAACACCCATCGGGCTCGTTGCCTCTTCCCCAGAAAGCCGTCAACAGCTGCGGTCGAGGCTGGAACAGCTCTTCCCAAGCCATGTGATCGCGATAGAAGAAGGTTCGGAGAATCCCGGGAAGGTCGCTATCCTTACCGGCAGTGGCTCAAGCGCAGTGGAGCACCTTTCTGAGATCGGCGTCGACACGCTCATCACCGGAGAATTGAAGCAACACTTCTTCAACATCGCTCAGGAAGAACGGCTCAATCTGTTTCTCTGTGGCCATTATCGAACCGAGACTTTCGGCGTAAGGGCACTAGCAGAGGAAGCCGCCGAATACTTCGGCCTCCCCTGGGAGTTTGTCGAAACCGACTGCCCAATTTGATAAAACGGCTCGATCTATCTGCTTCGTCGACAGTTAAAACGAAAGGGATCGAACCACGAAGCTGGCTTGATTCACACAATTCGAGAAGCGTTGAATCTCATCTCGCCAAGACTTAAAAATCCGCTCGTCTAATCAAAATTTGGAACATTAACTCTCCACATGGCAACTTCGTGCTCTATCGGGCTGATGAACGGTCCCAATCTCGGACGGCTGGGAATTCGAGAACCCGATGTCTATGGAAGCATTACTCTGGACCGGATTGAAGAAGCTTTCCGAATCGAAGCCGAGAGGCTTGGTGCCGCTGCTGAGTGTTTCCAATCCAACCACGAAGGAGAGTTGATTGATCAACTAGAGAGGTGGACAGATGCTGGTTTCGCGGGAGTTATCATCAATCCGGGTGGGTTTACACATACAAGCGTTGCTCTTCGGGACGCAATCGCATCCACGGGACTTTCCGTGGTTGAGGTCCACTTATCGAATATCCATAGCCGGGAAGAATTTCGTCATCGCTCGGTTACGGCGGGTGCCTGCTCCGCTGTTCTGGCCGGCATGGGTCCGGAAGGATATTTAGCCGCTCTAAGATTCCTCGTTCAGATCCAGAAGTAGCGGTTCCCATAGTGCGAGCGATTGCTCGCCCTTCCTCGCACTTCTTGATCTAACCTTCAAGCCCGTCCTCAATTCTGTCCAGTTCAAGCTCGAATGAGGCTTTCTGAGAAAACGAAAGGTCAGCGACTTCGAAGCCGTTTCGGGCGATTTGAACGAGTTCACTCCGCGAAAACCCACAATGCTTGTAGAGCATTTCATAGTCATCGATTAAGCAATTTCCAAAAAAGGTAGGGTCGTCGGTGCTGATCGTGACCCGGACTCCTTCGTCGAATAGCTTCCGAACTGGATGATCGGACATTCGCTCGATCGAGCCAACCCTCAGTTTCCAGTTGCTAATCGGGCAGACGTCGAAAGTGACACCCTCCTCCTTCACCAAAGCGACGGTCGCCGGATTCTCGATTGCGCGAACTCCGTGTGCCACCCTTTTCACTTGTAGATCCCGGACCACGGTCTCAACAAAATCGGCTCCTCGAAACTCACCCGCATGCGCCCGGTTCGACTTACCCTGTTCGCGGTTTACTCTCCAAACTTCTGCCGTCCAGTCCTCAAAGGGCAAGGTTTCAGGCCCGTGGAGATCGAGACCAAAAAGACTCTTCCATTCTGGAGACTCGTCTATCCAGCCCTTGAGCGGGCTGTTGTAATCGTTGTGAGCGAGGCCCGCATAAACCCTAACCTCCAACCCAGAAGGTGCCTCTTCCAGAATTGCCTGAATCACTTCTTCGGGGTGCAAATTTGAGATTCCCATCACGATTCCCAGGTGGAAACTCACCTCCAGATAGCGGACGCCCTGCGCCTGACACTCTCGAAAAACAACATGTGCCGCCTCCCGGTAGCGCTCGAGGGACACAAAGAAAGGTAGCGCACAAGACAGAAGTCTTTCGTTAAATTCGTCGAACTCCGCGTATCGAAATTCAGGGTCTTCAACCGGATTCGCACCCCTTGGCAAATCGGGCACATACTTTTGATAGAGCCAATAGGGAACGGCTCCTTCGAGATGAAGATGGGTTTCTGTCTTTGGCAGAAGAAGAAGAAACTCTCTCAGCGAAGTATCCGTCACGCGGGCAATTGTTTTAGCCAGGCTGAAATCCTCTGCTCTAAATCCTGGGATCTTCAACCAAGCTGAGAGGAAATCCCTCTTCGTCGACAACGAAACGAAAGCCCACCATTCGATTCCGCTCACCCCGATCGAGGGGAACTGGTTCTAGTTCCCGTATCTGGGTTTCCATCATTCGTAGATTCCCCCCAATCTCAACTATCGATTCTCCCGGCACGGTGGATACGACCATCTCCGACACATTCCCGAGCAAATGGTAAAAACCATCCTCGTCTGGATCGTTTGCCTGAACCCGACGTGTATTACTTTCTCCAGCCTCCGATGAAAGAACAGTAAGCGCCTCCATTTCAGCAGATTTTTCGGCCACCAAGAGGAACTCATTCAGGGTAGGCAAGCGCACCGTTTTGGCCGTCACCCAGCTAGCCCTTTTCAGAAACAGTTCAATCTCTGGCAATGAAACGCTCTCTACCGGTAAATCGCCTCCAACATTTCGACTCGGATTCGTCTCGGAGACTAGTTCATAGAGAAATTGAGGCACTTCCGAAGCATACATGAGGGATCCGGATTCCCCAGGGATCGGAAGCAGATCTGTTTCAATCGCCGATGAGATGCGCCTAAGGTCCCTCTTTTTACGATTCAAGTAGGCGACTCGAAGAACGAGCGGCTCAATCGGTAAAGTGCTCAAGGAGAAGCGCAGTTGAAACTGATCCAATTGACCCTGAAGCTCGCCGATGATCCTCTCTGACTCTCCATAATCACCATCGTTAAGCGCCTCGTTCAGATCCGCTTCCAAGCGTTTCATTCTTTGGTAGGCCTGAAAACCTGCAGCGTTGTCTTTTCGGATCCGGAGACTCTCTTCGCGAGACCGGGAGGCATAGGGACTTTTCGGAAACTCCAGCGTTAGGCTCCGCTGCAATTCGCGAGCTCGCGCAAAAACCGTTGATGCTTCATCGTAGGACCCCTCGAAAATCAGATCGTCACCCTCATCAATCAGGTCATCAATTTCACGCTTTAACTTCCCGGAGAGGACCTCCGCTTCTTTCTCTCGCAGGCGATTGGCTCGTAGTGGTTTTGCCAACGAAAGCCCGGGGTAGAGCCGGTTGATCTGTTCCTGTATTTCCGCTGCATCAGCAAACTTCTCTACCGCCAGCACCAGCTCACCCTGTTCCTCGAATTCGTCCCCTTCCCTCTCCAATTCAACCGACCTCTCGTAGAGAGGCTGGACATCCATCTGCTGAACGAGGCGCTGCAGGCGAGACAAACGTGCAAAATCGTTGAACGAACTAGTCCCATGATTCTCTCTTAGCTGCTCGCGAATGCCAAGAGCCCTCCGGTAGAGAACCAAAGCCCTTCCCGAATCAATTGCCTCAACCGCCTTGGCTTCAGCCTCAACCCGCTCCGCTTCGCCAGCTAAAATTTCTCCCTGGTATTCGCTGAACTTACTTTCAAGTCGTTCAAGACGGCCTTCTGCAGAAAAGTCCCTCGCTGGAAGTGAAGCGATAAACTCTTTCTGCAAATCAATTGAACGTTGGAGTACATCCATGTCTTCCCCATCGACTATGCCTTCAATGATCCGGGAGTCGAAATCCCGCTCGAGCTCCTCGCTTCGTTCAAGAATCGCCAGTGATGTCTGATCGGAAATTCGCTCATTGCTATTCGTTCCAGCTGGCCGCGGTCCGAAGCTGGACAGCAGGAAAAATAGACCAATGATCACGATCGCAAAAATTGAAACAATTAGCCAATTGATACGAGTCGGGGAGGGACGTCTGCGGTGAGGAGCCATCTTACGGTAATTGCCCGCATTAACTAACAGCCGAGCATTGGATTCAACCTTTTACCGATCTGAAGAATTTGCGAGCGCAGGATTGCCCAAAGCCTTTTCACTATCCTAGGTTCTGTAAATGAGCACCTTTGACACAGCGACGGTCTTGGGAGTCGGTCTTCTGGGAGGATCGCTTGGCTTGGCGCTCCGCAAACACCGCATCGCTGAAACCATTTTCGCATGGTCTCCGAGTGCATCCACCCGCGAGGCCTGCGAAAGCGCATCTTGGTGCGACGATGTCTTCGACAATCCCAAGAGCGCCTGTGAGGCTTCTGATCTCATCTTTCTCTGCGGACCTGTAGATCAGATTCCTCCACTGATGGAGGAGGTTTCTTCGGCGTGCAAAAAAACCTGTTTAATCACTGATGTCGGAAGCACAAAAAAACGGATCTGCGAAGCCGGAAACAAAATTTTTCCGCCCGGAACGGGGCCTACATTTATTGGATCCCATCCAATGGCAGGTTCAGAAAAATCCGGCCTTCGATTTGCCTCCGCGGATTTGTTTCAGGGAAAGACCTGTATCCTAACTCCAGGAGAAGCTCACCTTGATGCCGCCGAAACCATAGGGTCTCTTTGGAAACAGGTCGGCATGAATCTTTTCCAATGCTCCCCGGAAGAACATGACCAACTCGTTGCACACATGAGTCATCTACCCCATGCAATTGCAGCCTCTCTTTCGAAGACGCTACAATCGTCACCGCGAAAATGGCTGGAAAGTGCGGGTGAAGGCCTCAAGGACACAACGCGAATCGCTGCTGGAGACCCACAACTGTGGAGTGCTATATTTCTTGAAAACCGAGAGGCAGTTCTTGGTGCGATCTCATCAGCGTCAACCGTCCTCAATGAGTTCCGTGATGCGCTCGAACATTCCGATCGCGATAGTTTGGTAGAATTTTTGAAGCATGGAAGGTCGTTCCGCAAATTACTGGAAGGCATAGAAAAAACGGATGAGTGATCTCCCCGTCATTCCGTTTCGGAGGGCGGTAAACGCCGTTGCAAGAGTTCCCGGTTCAAAAAGCATTTCAAACCGGGCACTGATTCTTGCCCTGTTATCTGAGAAAACGGTCACGTTGAAAAACCTCCTGCACAGTCAGGATACAGAAGTAATGCGGAATTGCTTCGGTGAATTGGGGGTTTCTGTTACCGAACCCTCCAAAGGTACAGTTGTCATTGAAGGAGGTGCGGAACCTGTTCGGTCGAAAGAAGCCAATCTTTTTGTCGAAAACGCCGGAACTGTGGCGCGGTTTCTTCCGGCGGTTCTCTCCCTTCTGCCTCGAGGAGAGTTTTTCTTCGATGGATCTGATGCGATGCGAGAGCGACCGATGGTAGGATTACTCGATAGCCTCCAATCGCTCGGTAGTGACGTTCAGTTCAAAGGCAGAAGCGGATTCTTTCCTTTCATCCTTCGGGCAAACGGATGGTCCAAGAAAACTCTCGTTGTCGATGCATCCCAAAGTAGCCAAATCCTGTCTGCCCTTCTCCTTTCCGGAACCCGTGCACCGCATTCAATGCGATTCGAGCTTTCGGGAGAGACGGTATCCAAACCTTTCGTCCAAATGACTCTCCGTATGATACAGCAATTCGGCGGGCGTGCTGTTCAGGACGATAACCTTTTCGACGTGACCCCGGGCCTGCCCGGTCCCGAGAAGGAGGAATATGAGATCGAACCAGATGCCACCGCCGCATCCTATTTCTTTGCCCTTCCGCTTGCGGTGGGTGGAACTTCGCAGGTCCACTGCATTCCGGAACAGTCCCTTCAGGGCGATCTAGAGTTTCTCAAGGTGCTTGAAAGAATTGGTTTCACCGTAAACAGACAAGATCAAACGGTCAGCACCACCCTTATCGGTCAACCCTCTGCCAGCGATTCTGATTTCAACGCCTTTTCGGATACTTTTTTGACGCTCGCTGCACTCGCGCCGCTCATTGAAGGCACCACTCGGATCCGAGGCATCTCCCACACTCGCCACCAGGAAACAGATCGGGTCTCTGCGATGGCCAATGAATTGCGCAAACTGGGCCAGATCGTAGAAGAGGACATGGACAGCCTGACCATTACTTCCGATCGTTCCGCTCTAACCGCGAGGACAAAGGAGGCTCCACTCACGGTTGAGACCTATGAAGATCACAGGATAGCGATGAGCTTTGCTATCCTAGCCAGCCACGACCTTCACGGTGACGGGCGGCCCTGGATCTCAATCCACGACCCGGACTGTTGCCGGAAAACATTTCCAAATTTTTTCGATGAGCTTGCTCGTCTCCGATCAATCTCCAACTCTTGATTCAACCCTTATGCCCGCACTCTCAGACGAGACCTCTCCTGAAATTGTTGTGACCACTATAGATGGCGGTGCTGCCACGGGAAAATCTTCGACCGCTCGTGGCGTTTCCTCACGCTTGAATTTTCTCCACGTCGACACCGGATCACACTATCGAGCCCTCACGTATCTTCTGATCGAAAGGAACATAAGAGCTGAAGAGAGTGAGGAAATGAGCATCGCCCTTTCCGAACTCGATCTCTCTGCACACGTCGAAGGCAATCTAGCCGTTCTTGAAGCCAGCAACGAATCAATCACTTCAGAGACTCTCCGGAGTAAAACCGTGAATGAAAACGTTTCGGCCTTTTCGGCTATTCAATCTGTCCGACGAAAGCTTCTGAACTACCAACGCTGGCATACTCAACTCGCCGCCCAAGAAAGTTTTGCCGGAATTGTGATGGAGGGGCGGGACATAGGTTCGGTCGTTTTTCCGAAGGCTCCCTTCCGGTTTTTTCTTGAAGCAGATACGGATACAAGAATTCGGCGTCGCTCCGACGAGGGTCAGCAGGACTCTGTCGCTGCTCGCGATAAAGCCGATAGCGGACGAAAAAACGCTCCACTACAGTGTCCGGAAGGTGCGGTTCGGATCAACACCGTGACTTTCTCGCTAGAAGAGGTGATCGATAAGATCTGCTCCATCGTTGAAGGCAGCGTCTCCACCACCAATCATCCAGCCAGCTGATTCTGCATTTAGGCTAATGGGAGCAGAATCAAATACGTATCCGGAGACCCCAACCAAACCCCTTTACCGTATCGGATGGAATCTCTCTATGGCGGTTTTCGATTCTCTCTTTCGAATTGAGAACTATGAGAATCATCATGTTCCCGAGCGGGGTCCGTTTCTTCTCGCTGCCAATCACATCAGTTATCTTGATCCTCCTGCGATCGGTGTCTCGTTCAGACGGCCGATTCATTATTTTGCTCGCGATACCCTGTTCAGGGGCCCGGCGGATCGAATTCTCCGTGGTGTAAATGCGGTCCCGGTCAACAATCGCGGTGGCAGCGACCTCACTGCCATGCGTCGTGCGCTCGATGTCCTAAAAGAAGGAGAGGGATTGTTGGTGTTTCCCGAGGGCACCCGATCACCGGATGGCAATTTTCTTGAACCCCGCCGAGGCATCGGACTCCTAGCCTGCAAAGGTGGGGTTCCAGTCTTGCCAGCCCGCCTGTTTGGTACCTTCGAAGCGCTTGGACGAGGAAGGAAGCCCCGATTCGGAGTTCCGCTGCGAATCCGCTTCGGACCGCTATTACAGCCAGAAGAGTTTGATCCTGGCCGTTCGGCGAAAGATCGTTTCGATCAAGCAGCCGAAAAGATCATGGCCTCCATCCGAAGGATCAAAGACCCATTCCCGCCAGTAGCGATTTAGAAAAAGGGCTGGGGCACCAATTTGGACCGCGGACTTCAGTCCGCATCCGTGCGTTAGCGAAGGTCAGATATCTATGTAGGGTTTTGAACTTCTGACCACTCCGACGATGCGGACTAAAGCAACTGTGATTAAATCAAGCGCAAATGGGATCATTTTTCGAAAGATTGTCAGGGAGAAAGTCTGGTTTGTTGAGAAGGCTTTGCATACAGATGAGGATTTTTCTCATAGCGGCAACGATGGCGCATT